>JACRNP010000078.1 GCA_016234845.1 Deltaproteobacteria bacterium
ATCATGGGCGGAGCGATGATCTACTGGTTCACGGGCGCCTCGATGCAGGCGGTGTCCACCGGCGCGTACCGGGCGGTCGAGTTCATCAAGAAGAACATCAAGCTCGAGGGCGTCGAGAAGGCGTCGGTCGAGGACAGCAAGACCGTCGTGCGCATCTGCACGGAGTATGCGCAGAAGGGGATGTTCAACATCTTCCTCGCCGTCTTCTTCAGCACGCTGGCGTTCGCCTGCGTGAACCACTACTTCTTCATCGGGTACCTGATCTCGATCGCGGTCTTCGGCCTCTACCAGGCGATCTTCATGGCCAACGCGGGCGGCGCCTGGGACAACGCGAAGAAGCTCGTGGAGACCGAGCTGAACATGAAGGGGACCGAGCTGCACGCCGCCACCGTCGTGGGCGACACGGTCGGGGACCCGTTCAAGGACACCTCGTCGGTCGCCATGAACCCGATCATCAAGTTCACCACCCTGTTCGGGCTGCTGGCGGTCGAGCTGGCGATCACGCTGGACCCGGGCGTCAGCCACACCCTGGCGGCCGTCTTCTACGTCATCTCCGCGTTCTTCGTCTACCGGTCGTTCTACGGGATGCGGATCAAGACGGACGAAGCGTAGCACCCGCCCTGCCGCTATCCGGACGCACCCCGGGGGCCCTCGAAAGAGGGCCCCTTTTTTTCGATCCGGAAGGGTGAGAAAATCGCCGGGATGCGTCCCCCTTGCCGGATCGTAACGATGACTCTGCTGCTTTGGACCGTCGCGGTCCCGGGCGTCTCCACGGGGACCGATCCTTCCACACCGTCCTCCCACACGATCGAATCCGCAAGGGAACGCCTGCAATTCCTTACGGACGAGGAGAGTCGGATCGGGGAGTGGGTCGAGCGGAACTGGGAGAAGGCGCTGTCGGCTTCGCAACCCGGCATCGTCACGGGCCCCCGGCGCAAGGGGGAGAAGGCGGAGGCGTTCCGCGAGCGGGACATGCGTCTGCGGATGGCCGTTTCCGCCGTGAAGGAACGGCTTCGGACGGAACGGAAGGTGTGGATCCTGAACGAGCGCGGCGCGCTCCTGGCATCCGAGTTCCAGGCGCTGCTCCCGGCGCGCCTGGGGGCGTACGACGCGGGCCGGGAGGAGTACCCGCTCCTGCTCGGGTTCGGCTGGCCGTCGGACCTCTTCATCCGGTTCCGCGTCCCCGAGGAGGCGCGGAAGCTCTTCGAGCTCCGCCTCACCGGCAGGGTGAACGCCCGGTTCCGGATCAACGGGCAGGGGGAGGCCTACCTCGTTTCCCTCGGGAAATTCTGGAAGGACTCCGACGGGGTTCGGCCGATCGTGTACCTGTCCCCTCCGGGTCCGAGGCTGCTCTGGGAGGGCTCCCACGAATCGTGGGTCAGCTCCGTGGCGTTCCGTCCGGACGGTTCCCAGGCGCTTTCCGCCGGAGCGGACGGCACCCTTTGCATCTGGGACGTGGCGACCGGCGCCCGGATCGCATGCCAGGACAACGTGGAAATGGCGCTCTCGGTGGCGTACAGCCCCGACGGGTCGACCTTCGCCACCGGGGGGGCGGATTCGTACCTGCGGATCCGGGACGCGGCCGACGGGCGGGAGATTTCGACCGTACCCGCGGGGGGGAGAGTCCTCTCCGTGGGATTCAGTCCGGACGGCCGATACGTCGTCACCGGGGACGGGAGCGGCGCCGCGCGGGTATTCTCCGCATCGTCCGGGAAAGAGGCCTGGAGCGCGGATTTCGGGGAACCGGTCTGGTCGGCCGTCTTCGCCGGGGGAGGGACCTCCCTCGCGGCCGGCGGGGACGGAAACACCGTGGTCCTCTGGAACATCCTGTATCAGCGACGGATCTGGAAGAAGGAGCTCGAGTGGCCGATCTACTCATTGGCGGTCGCGGGGAACCGGGGGCTGGTCGCGGTCGGAGGGGCGGGGAGACGGATGCTGGTCCTGCGGGAGAAGGACGGCTCCGTCGCGTGGTCCGCGGACATGGGGGGGGAGGTCCGTACCGTCGCTTTCGATCCGTCGGGGGGGAAATACGTCGCCGGCGGAGGAGGAGGGTACGCGGTCAAGGTATTCGCGCCCGAATCGGGAAAGCTGCTGTGGACCGCGGAGATCGGCAATCCCATCCGTTCCCTGGCGTTCGGTCCGGAGGGAGGGAAATTGTTCGTGGGCTCCTCCGACTTCTCCGTCCGGATGTTCGAGGTGACGGAGGAGCAACGGGTGGTGGCGGCCTACTGGTCGCCGGGGCGCATCTGGCTGGAGCGCGGAACGGAACGGTCGCTGTTCCGCCCCTGACGCCCGCCGCCCCCTACGGAGCGACCGCGATGTCCTCCGGCGAGCGGACGGTGATCTCCGGGCGGCCCTGGTGGATCCTGACCTCGCCGCGGACGCGGACCTTCCTCCCCTTGTACGCCTTCTCCGGGTCCGCCGGGAAGCGCGGGAGGTCCGACGCGAAGATGACCACGGTCAGGTACCGTTTCCAGTTCGGATGGAAGTTGAGGTAGAGGACCTTCGCCAAGCGATGGGATCGCACGATCGTCCCCTCCACGACGATCTCCTCCCCCGCGTGCCGATGAGCCTCCTCCCATCGCACGACCGGATCGCCGCCTCCCGGAGAGGCCGCCTCCCGGGTCCGCGCCTCGGGCGCGTCCTTCGCCGGGTCGGCGGGCCGGTACCCGCGGTCCCCGGCTTTTCGCGCGAACTCGGCTTCCGACAGCTCCGCCCGGTTCCGCACGATCCACTCGATCTCCTTCGGCAGCTCCCCCCGTTCGAGTCCTCCCCGGAGCCATCCCTTGTAGCCGATCGCGTACCGCCTCCCGCCGGAAGGGTAGACCTGGACCGGTAAACCGTTGCCGGATGCGAGCCACCGCGCTTCCGCCGCGCCGCCGTCCCGCCACAACCCGTTCCCCTCCCGGCGCGCAAGGCCCTCCGCCGCGACGAAATCGTCCTTCCGGGAGAAGGGGAATCGGGTGTAGGCGCGCGCGAACCCGGTCCGGAGCATTTCGAGATTCAGGAGGCGGCCGTCGGGAGAGGGGAGGAAGACGTACCGGAGCAGGCGATCGTACTTGTCCGATCCTTCCGCGTCCGCCTCCATCCGGACCGTTTTCCCGAGGCAGACGGAGGAGAGGTGCGCGGCCGACTCGTCGGCGAAAAACTCCTTTCCGAGCGACGGGTGGCTCCGCTCCGGGGCGTCGATCCCGATCAGGCGGACGGTGACGACTTCCCCGGCGACCCGCACCCGCAGCGTGTCCCCGTCGACCACCTCCTCCACGACTCCCGTCTCCGCGCGGGCGGCGCCGGCGGCCAGCGGAAGGAGGAGAAGGAAAACGGCAAGGAGCGCGCGCGCCTTGCCGGGGGGAGACGTTTCATTCAGGGGGACATTCCTTCCCTATTTCAGCGCCTCCGGGCTGATCTCGACCTTGACCGTCTTGCGGCGGTCGGAGAGGAACGCCTCCATGAGGGCGTTCTTCCGCTGCTCCGCGATCCCCCGCAGCAGGGACGCCTTCATCTTCTCCCACTCCGCGTCTCCCGCCGACTGCTCTCCGAGGAAGGCCATCGCAAGCGACTGCCCTCCGCGGCCGGGGTAGATCTTCGGGGACACGGGCGCCTTGGAGGTAAGGGAGGAGATCTCCTTCCGGATCTCTCCCGCCGCGGCCAGCGGTTCCGGGACCGGTTCGGAGAGAGGCGCGAACCAGCCGGTCACGACGGGGGCGAATCCCGCCTTCTTCGCGTTCGTCTCGAGGTCGGACGCGCTCTTCGAAACCGACAGCACCTGCTGCAGCGCCGCCCGCACGGCGGCGGTGCGCTTCTCCCGGGCGACGGCGGCGGCCACCTTCTCCCGGACGTCCGCGAGCGGCGGGACGCGGGATTCCTCCTTCGCCGACACCTGGAACAGGTAATGGCTGTCGCCGATGGTCTTGACCGGGGCGACCTCCCCCCGCGGGAGCAGGAGCGCCTCCTGGGCCACCGCGGGAGGAACCCCTTGCGTCCCTTCCGCGCCGATCCAGCCCGTTTCGACGACCGGGACCCCGAAAGCGGCGGCCGTCGACTTCAGGTCCTTCGCCGCCGCGGCCTTCGGCTGCGCCTCGTACGCCTTGATCACCGCCTGGTCCTTCCCCTTGTCCCGGGCGATCTGGTCCGCGACGCGGTCGCGGACCTCCGCCAGGGGGAGCGCCTCCGGGAACCGGATCTTGCCGATGCGCGCCAGTACGAAGCTGCCGGGAAGTTCGACCGGGCCGACCACCGTGTCCACGGCGGCGGAGAAAACCGGGCCCGAGAGCGCCTCGCCCGCCTCCTTCCGCGTCCACCACGCCTCCCCGCCCTTGCCGCGGGAATGCTTCCTCGCGGCGGAGTCGAACTCGGCTTTCCCCTTCGACGCCTCGATCAGGATCTTCTCCGCCTTCGCCCGCGCCTCCTCCTTGTCCTTCTTCCCGAAGGGGATGACGATGCGGCTGACCAGCCGCCGCTCCTCGGAGCGGAACCGTTCGGCGCCGGCCTCGTGGTACGCCTTGATCTCGGCCTCCGATGGCCGGATCCCGCGCCCGAAATGCTCGGGCGTGAACGCGGCCACGACGAGCTTCACCCGGGCGGGAACGCGAAAGCTCTCCTTCGACTGTTCGTACCTGGCGGCGATCTCCCCCTCGGTCGGGGGCGGGATTCCCCTCGCCTTCTCCGGATCCGCCGTCACGAGCAGCAGGCGGATCTTCCGGGAGGCCACCTGGAACATCTCCTTCGCCTCCGTCTCGGGGACCAGCGCTCCGGCGGCCAGGAGTCCCTCGACCTTCCTGAGGGTGACCTCCATCCGCTTGGACGCCTCGAACTCCGACGGAGTGATCCGGTTGTAGGAGAGGACCGCGCGGTACCGGTCCTCGCGGAACTGGCCGTCGGCCTGGAACGCCGGCGACGCCGCGATCTCCCGCTGCACCTCGGTGTCCGTCGCCGAGAGCCCCATCCTCTCCGCCTCCGCGAGGAGTATCCTTCGCTGGATCAGGGAGTCGATCGCGGTCTTCTTCAGGTTCAGCGCCCGCGCCATCTCGGGCGTGAACGCGGGGCCGTACACGTCCCGGTACGTCTTCTCGAGGGTCGACACCGCCTCGGACAGCTCGGCCATCGTGATCTTCTCCCCCCCCACGGTGGCGGCCACGTTCCGGTCCTGCTCCGTGTAGGTTCCGACGCCCCACCAGATGAAGGTCAGCGCGATGAACGACAGGATGATCTTGATGGCCCAGGAGCCGGCGTTCCGGCGGAGCACGTCGAGCATGGCGAGCGGTTTCTCCCGTGGGTGTTTAGGAAAGCGGTGTCGAACAAGACATAATAATGCCGCGGACGGTCGAATATCAACGGGATTTCCGCCGTTTCCCCCCCGTGCGATTGCATTGCCGGGGGGGGACTGCTAATATGCCTTGATACTCTTCACCCAATGGAACCGTTTCGGGGCGTACTGGAGGGACTGGAATGATCTTCAACCGGCTTCTGGGCCTGTTCTCCCACGACCTGGCCATCGACCTGGGCACCGCCACCACGCTCGTCTACGTCAAGGGGGAGGGGATCATCTGCTCCGAGCCGTCGGCCGTTGCCGTCCACCGGGACAGCCGCGGCACGAAGAAGGTCCTCGCCGTGGGGATCGAGGCGAAGCGGATGATCGGGCGCACTCCGGGGAACATCGTCGCCATCCGCCCCATCAAGGACGGGGTCATCGCGGACTTCGAGGTGACCGAGGCGATGCTGCGGTATTTCATCCGGAAGGCCCACAAGGCCCGCACCCTGGTCCGTCCGCGCATCATCATCTGCGTCCCGTACGGATGCACCGAGGTGGAGCGGCGCGCGGTCCGCGAATCGGCCCAGAGCGCCGGGGCGCGCGAGGTGTACCTGATCGAGGAGCCGCTGGCGGCCGCCATCGGCGCCGGGCTTCCCATCACGGAGCCGTCCGGGAACATGATCGTGGACATCGGCGGCGGGACGACCGAGGTCGCGGTCATCTCCCTCGGCGGGATCGTCAAGAGCCAGTCGGTGCGGGTCGCGGGCGACAAGATGGACGAGGCGATCCTCCAGTACGTGAAGCGGAAATACAACCTGCTGATCGGGGAGCCGACGGCGGAGCACATCAAGGTCACCGTGGGCAACGCGTTCCCCGGCTTCTCGGAGTCCACCGAGGTGAAGGGGCTCGACATGGTCTCCGGCGTTCCCAAGGCGCTGAAGCTCCATTCGGACGAGATCCGCGAGGCGCTCTCCGAGCCGGTGCGCATCATCGTGGACGCGGTCAAGGCGGTGTTCGAGGAGACTCCGCCGGAGCTGGCGGGGGACATCTACGACCGCGGCATCGTCCTCGCCGGGGGGGGGGCGCTGCTGCGAAACCTCGACGCCCTCCTGCGGGAGGAGACGGGGCTCCCCGTAACGGTCGCCGAGGACCCGCTCTCCTGCGTCGTGCTCGGATCCGGGAAGGCGCTGGACGAGCTCGACCTTCTGAGGCAGGTCGCCCTGCACTAACCGCGCATCCCGGGGGCGCGAAGCGCGTTGCCCCTCGGGGCGCGGCCCGGACGGTCATCGGTCTCTATGGGATCCTTCTTCCGGAAATGGTGGCGGCTCCTGGTCGCCGTGGCGTTCCTCGTCGCCGCGATCCAGCTGCTCGTGCGCCCCTCCGCGGCCCTCGAGAGGACGGGGCCGGCGCGGGGCGCCGCGGCGTCCATCTTCCGGCCCTTCTACGTCGCCGTCGACTTTCTCCGGCAGGGCGGTTCCGGTATCTGGAACCGGTACATCGCGCTCGTCGGGGCGTCCCGGGAGAACGAGCGCCTGCGGAAGGAGGTGGCGGCGCTCCAGGAGAAGATCCACGAGACCCGGGACGCGGTGCTCGAGAACCGGCGCTTGAAGGACCTCCTCCGCTACTCGGAGACGCTGGAGCGAAGGACCGTCGGCGCACGGGTGGTCGGGCACGACGTTTCCCCGTGGTTCCAGGCGGTATTTCTCGGGTCCGGTTCCGAGGCGGGGGTGGAGCCGGGGATGTCGGTGGTGACGCCGCACGGGGCGGTGGGCAGGATCCACAAGGCGTACCCGGGGCTCTCCGAGGTGCTGCTGGTGACGGACGGGCGGTTCGCCGCCGACGTGATGGTCGAGCGCAGCCGCGTCCGCGCGGTGGCGGAGGGGATCGGCGGGAACTTCTGCCGGCTGAAGTACGTGTCGCCGGTTCACGACGTCGCGGTCGGAGACCGGATCGTCTTTTCGGGGTTCGACGGGACCATGCCCAAGGGGGTTCTTCTGGGCACGGTGGTCAGCGTCGACCGCCCCAAGGAAAGCCTCTTCCAGAAGGTGAAGGTCCAGTGCGCGGTGAACTTCCTCGACGTGGAGGAGGTGCTCGTGATCCTGACCCGCCCCACCATTCCGTTCCGGGCGGGCCGGGATTGAAGCGGTTCCTGGTGCTGGTGTCCCTGTCGTACCTCGGGACCGCGCTCTCCGTGTGGTGGCTCTCCGGCTTCGTTCCCTGGTTCCTCCTCCCCGACGTCCCCTTCCTGGCCATCGTGTTCGCCGGCCTGTTCGTCCAGGGGTCCGCCGGGTTCCTGTGCGCCATCCTCCCCTCGGTGTTCCGGGAGCTGACGACGTCCGCGCCCCACGGGGCGATGTTCCTCGGATCGATGGCGCTCTACTTCGCCTCCCGCGAGATCGGCCGCCGCATCTTCCTCCGGGGCGAGCCGTACATCCTGGCCGTCGTCGCTTCGCTTCTGGCGGCGGAGTCGTTCTCGATCGTGCTTCTCCTCTCCATCGCCGGGGCGCGCCCCTTCGGCCTGCTGTGGGGCGCGCAGGAGGCGGTGCGGATCGCGTGGACCGCGCTCCTCGCCGTCCCGGTGTTCATCGACCTCTCGAGCCGGTGGCTCCGGGTGAGGGAATGACGCGAAGGATCCGGAAGCGGGAGCAGGACCCCGACATCCACCGCCGGGCCCGCATCCTCCTCTACGTGGCGGTCGGGGCGTTCGTCCTCCTCCTGGGCCGGCTCTACTGGCTCCAGGTGGCGCGGTTCGACCAGTACCGGGAGCTGTCGGAGAACAACCGGCTCCGGCTCCGCACGATCCGGGCGCCGCGGGGGCTGATCCTCGACCGGAAGGGGCGGGCGATCGCGGAAACCCAGGGGTCGTTCGACCTGGTCTGCTCACCCGTGGACGTCAAGGATCTCGCCGGGGAGATCCGGCTGCTGTCGGAGATCGTGGAGTTCGACGCCGACCTGGAGGAGATCCGGGAGAAGATCCGCAAGGCGACGAAGGCGAATCCGTTCAGCGGGATCACCGTGGCGAGGGACCTGCGGTACGAGCAGGTATCCGTCATCGAGTTCAACCGGGAGAACCTGCCCGGCTTCTCCGTGCTCGTCGAGGCGAAGCGCAGCTACCCGTTCGGGGAGGCGTTCGCGCACGTCCTGGGGTACGTCGGCGAGGCGAGTCCGGAGGAGCTCGACGAGTCGGAGGGCGGGCGCCTGGCGATGGGGGACCTGGTCGGCAAGTACGGGCTGGAACGGTTGATGGACAACGTCCTGCGCGGGGTGAACGGCGGCAGGAAGGTGGAGGTCGACGCGGCGGGCCG
>JACRNP010000079.1 GCA_016234845.1 Deltaproteobacteria bacterium
GACCGCGCTGCTCGACATTGAACCGAGGCTGCGGCGGGTCAAGGGCCATCGGCATCTCCCGCAATTGGTCAGCGCGCTCGGGCGCGCGTTGAACCTCAAGCAGCAGTACCGGATGCAGAAGGCCGCGTGATCACACCAAGGGAGTCAAGCCCATTCTTAGTTGGCAAACGAGGCGGCTCATGTTGAACATTCATGCGGCCTTCTGCTGACGAACGGTCTCGGCCTTGATCTTCAGCATGCGAGCGAGCGCGGCCTCGAGCTTGGGCAGATGCTGGTAGCCCCGCACGCGTCGCAGGCGGGGCTCGATGTCCAACAACGCCGTCGCCAGCCAGCGCTGCCGCTGGTGCGACGTCTTCCAGGTATCCACCTTCGCGCACCGCTCCTCGACCAGGGCGTTCGCCGATTCGAGGCAGTTGGTGGTCTTGAACGACAGGCCCAACACCTCGTAGACCCCGAGCCGATGGAGCGTCAGGGTCTCCTCCAGCCCCTCGGCCAGGCTCGCGGCCGCCGACTGGTTGCGGTCGTCGAGCTCGCGATGCAGGGCGGTCAGCGCGGCCTTGGCCTCCCCATAGGTCGGGCGGTCGTAGGCCCGCTGCAAGCGCCTCCGCCAACTCGCCTGCTCGCTCTTCGGCAGATAGCCGACCACGTTCTCGCGCTTGTGCCACATGCAACGCTGCACCGCCGCCCGTTTCTTGAACACCTGGTTCACTGCCGCCTTGAGCCCCTTGCCGCCATCGATCACCACCAGCACGCCGTGCGCGATGTCCAACCCGCGCTCGACCAGCGAGCGCAGGAACGGCGTCAGCACCTTCTCGTTCTCGGTGTCGGTCTCGACGAACCCCAGGAACCGCTTGTCCCCGGTGCGCGTCACGCCGAGCGCGATCACCAGCGTGGCGTCGGCGAAGGTCTTGCCGTCCAGGAACAGCGCCACGTACCGCTCCTGGGACAGGTCGCGCTCCTGGAACTCCTTCAGCTTCGCCGCGCTCGCCTCGACAAACGCCCGCGACACCGACGAACTCGACAAGCCCAACGCCCCGGGGATGGCTTCCGCCGCCGCCGCGTAGTTCCGGCACGAGATCCCGTACAGCACCCGCTTGAGCAGCGCGTCGTTCACCTCGCCCGACTCATGCACCGCCTGGTAGCTGCGCAGCGGGATTTCGCCGCGCTCGCTCCGCACCCGCGGCACCCGCATCGGCACCCGCTGTCCGGCCAGCCGCACCGACCCCGGGTTGCTGCCGTAGCGGATCGCCGCGGCGCCGTCGTCGCGGGCCAGCCGTGGCCCCGCCAGCGCCAGCACCTCCTCGTCGAGCAGCTCGTGCACGTGCATCAGCCCCAGCGGAATCAAGCCCCGGATCGCTTCCACCTTGGCGTTCAGATCCAACCCCTGGTACTCCTCGCGCCGCAGCACTCGGACCACTCCGAAGCACTGCTTGCGTCTGCGCACCCGACGGATGACACTGCCCATCTACGGCTCCTTTCTTCTGGGGGTGAGGACGACGTTCCATCGCCATCACACCACAGCGGTGGGAGCCGCTTCAATTCACCAACTAAGAATCGCACACATTCTCGGCTCAGCGCCGCGTCAGCGAGGAAGCGCTGCTCTTCCGACGGCTTCGCGACGGTGTCGCGACCGTTTTTGCAGCTGGGGGTCACGGCACGGGATTCGTGATCGACAGCGCCGGGCTCGTGCTCACCAACGCCCATGTGGTCGGCGACCGCTACCGCATCCGCGTGAAGTTCGACGACACCACACGGGTCGACGCGAGGCTTCTGGCCTCGGACCCCAAGCGCGATGTCGCCGTTGTCCTGGTCAATCCGGAGGCCTTGGTCGGACGCCCGGTGCTTCCGCTCGCCGCGGCGAGCGACACCATGGTCTTTGAGGGCGAGCGCGTGATTGCCATGGGCAGTCCGCTGAACCAAGAGAAGATCATGACGGCCGGCATCGTCAGCAAGATCGAGCCGACCGCCGTGATTTCCGACGTGAACATCAACCCAGGCAACTCGGGCGGCCCGCTCGTGAACATGGATGGCGTCGTGATCGCCATCAACACCTTCGGTGACTTCTCGGAACGCGGGCCGGGGGTCTCCGGAAGCGTACTGATCACCGAGGCCCTGCCGACCATTGCGTCGGCCCGCGCCGCAATGGACACCGTCGAAACCCCATCGGTCCGACGCCTGCCCGTAGCACCACGAGGAATCTTCCCGATCGACTCACTCCAGGTGGCTGCGGGGGCGAAGAAATTCGACGCCAAGCCCTACTACGTGCACGACCGCACCAGCACCGGCAAGTTCGAGGTCGTGGTTTCGACCCCGGTGTTCGCGGCATGGCGGCTCTACAGCTTCGAGGTTGAACTCGCCAAGCAGACCAAGAAGCGTGAAGCCAAGGGGCGTGTGAGCGAGGATCAGACCTACGACCCGCTCGCTGACATGCGCGAATGGATGCGTTACACGCGCGGTGGCTTCCCGCCGGTCGTGAGCTTCGAGTTCACACCCAAGATCGGAGAGACCGGCGGCAGCATTTTCGGCAACATCCTGGGCGCTGCG
>JACRNP010000080.1 GCA_016234845.1 Deltaproteobacteria bacterium
CCGCGCGCTCGACGATGTTGATCGCCTGGTCGCCGATCCGCTCCATGTCCACGATGATCTTCATCGCGGCCGTGATGAACCGCAGGTCGACGGCCGCCGGCTGCCGCAGGGCGATGATCTCCAGGCACGCCTCGTCGATCTCGACGTGGAGCTGGTTGACCTTCGATTCCATCGCCCGGACCTCGGCGAGGAGTCCGGTGTCCCGCCGGACGAGCGCCTGGATCACCCGTCGCGTCATCTGCTCGACCAGCCCCCCCATCCGGAGGACCATCTCCCGGATTCCCCCCAGCTGCTCCGCGTAGTGCTTCTTCATCTCCGTTCACCGCCTCCCGGTAAATTTCAACCGAACCTTCCGGTGATGTACTCCTCCGTCCGCTTGTCGGACGGGTTGGTGAAGATCTTCCCGCTCTTGTCCATCTCGATCAGCTCGCCCAGCAGGAAGAATGCGACGCTGTCGGAGATCCGCGCCGCCTGCTGCATGTTGTGGGTCACGACGACGATGGTGTACCGGTCGCTCAGGTCCTCGATCAGCTCCTCGATCTTGGCGGTGGAGACCGGGTCCAGCGCCGAGCACGGCTCGTCCATCAGGAGCACCTCGGGCTCCACGGCGAGCGCCCGGGCGATGCAGAGGCGCTGCTGCTGTCCGCCCGACAGCGACGCGCCGGGACGGTCGAGGTGCGCCTCGACCTCCCGCCAGAGCGCCGCCTTGCGGAGCGAGGCCTCCACGATGTCCGCGATCCCGGACCGCGACAGCTTCCTCCCGTTCAGCTTGAGTCCCACCGCGACGTTTTCGAACACCGACATCCGGGGGAACGGGTTCGGCTGCTGGAACACCATCCCGACCCGCCGGCGGAGGTAGACCGGGTCCACCTTCTCCGAGTAGATGTTCGTGCCGTCGAGGAGGATCTCCCCCTCCATCCGGAACCCCGGCGTCATGTCGTTCATCCGGTTGAGGCACCGGATGAAGGTGCTCTTTCCGCACCCGGACGGCCCCATCACCGAGGTGACGGAATTCCTCGCGATCTCCATCCGGATGCGCCGGAGCACCTGGTTTTCCCCGAACCAGCCGCTTACGTCCCGGATATCCCATGCGTTCGCCATGCGCGGTCCCTCCTACCGTTTCTCCCGGGTGAGGACCCGGGCCCCGACGTTGATCAGCAGCACCATCGCGATGAGGACCAGCGCGCCCGCCCACGCCTTGTCGTGCCAGTCCTCGTACGGCGAGATGGCGTACGAAAACACCTGGAGCGGCATCGCGGCCATCGGCTGGTCGAGCCGCGTCTGCCAGAACTGGTTCCCGAGGGCCGTGAACAGGAGCGGCGCCGTCTCTCCGACGATGCGGGCCATCGCCAGCAGGATTCCGGTGAGGATCCCCGCCGACGCGGTCCGGACGGTGATGAACAGCGTCGTCTTCCACTGCGCGATCCCCAGCGCCAGCGCCGCCTCCCGGACCGTCACCGGGACGGTGCGGAGCATGTCCTCCGTCGTCCGCACGACCACCGGGATGAAGATCATCGACAGCGCCGCCGCCCCGGCCCAGGCGGAGAACCGCTTCATCGGGATCACGATGAGGAGGTACCCGAAGATCCCCATGATGATGGAGGGGACCCCTGTCAGGGTATCGACCGCGAACCGCACCGTCGCGGCGAATTTCCCCCGTCCGTACTCCGCCAGGTAGATCCCGCACATCACCGCCATCGGCACCGACCACAGCAGGGTGAGGAGCGTGATCACGAATGTGCCGAGGATCCCGTTCGCGATCCCGCCTCCCGGCTCCCCGACCGGGTGCGGAAGGTCCGTCAGCAGCGTCCACCGGAGCTCCTTCGCGCCCTTGATCAGCAGGTCGAAGAAGATCAGGAACAGGGGCAGGATCACGAGAAACGCGCAGAGCCGGAACACCCATTTCGCGGCCCGGTCCGCCGCTTTCCGCCGGAAGGAGATCGTGCCCGTGTCCATCAGATCCCCCGCGAGGCGCGCGCGACCATCTTTTTCAGGATCCACTTGGCCGCGAGATTGACGACGAAGGTTACGAGGAAGAGAAGGAGCCCGACCAGGATCAGGGAGGAGAGCTGGATCCCCCCGGCCTCGGCGAACTCGTTGGCGATCACCGCCGCCATCGAGTACCCCTGCTGGAAGAGCGAAAGGAAGATCTCGGGGCGGTTCCCGATGACCATCGTGACCGCCATCGTCTCCCCCAGGGCCCTGCCCAGCCCCAGCACCGTGGCGCCGAAGATCCCGGGGATGCAGTGCTGGCCGATCACGATCCGGATCATCTCCCACCGCGTCCCCCCCAGCGACAGCACCGCCTCCTTCTGCCGCTGCGGCACCGTGGACAGCACCTCCCGGCTGACCGAGAGGATGAAGGGGACGATCATGATCGACAGGAGCGCGCCGGCCGCGAGCACGCTCGGACCGTAGACCGGCCCCCGGAACAGGGGGATCCACCCGAGGTGGTTCGCCAGCGGTTTCATCAGCCAGTCGCGCAGGATCGGGACCAGGACGAAGATCCCCCAGAGACCGTAGATGACGCTCGGGATGGCCGCCAGCAGCTCCGCCAGGAACGAGACAGGCCCCTTGAGCCAGGGGGGGGCGAACTCGACGATGAAGATCGCCGCGCCCACGCTCAACGGGACGGCGATCAGGATGGCCAGGAAGGAGGTGACCAGGGTACCGTAGATGAAGGGGAGGGCGCCGAACTGCTCCGCGACCGGATCCCAGCTCCCGCCGGAGAGGAACCCGGCGCCGAACTTCCGCAGGGCCGGCAGCGACTCCCGGAGAAGCACGGCGAAGAGAAGAACCGCGAGAGAGAGCACCGCGAAGGCGAAGAACGCGGAGATCCTCTCGAACGCGAGGTCCTTGTCGTTTTTTCCGCTGCGGGTGGTCATTCCGGCGACGGTTCCCTTTCTCCCGCGAAACGGGAAAAAGGGGATCTCTCCCCCTTTTCCCTTCCGGTATGGATCACGGCGGTCCGCGGGGCGGACGGCCGGCTCAGTACAGCGGCTTTCCCTTGAAGGAGATCCGCCGGAGCGCCTTGTCGACCTTCTCCGCAACCGGCTTCGGCAGGGCGGCGTAGTCGAGCCCCGCCTCCATCTTCTGGCCGTCCTTCATCGCCCACTTGAGGAACTGCACCATCGCCTTCCCCCGCGCCTCGTCCCTCTGGTCCTTGTAGACCAGGATCCAGGTGAGCCCGGAGATGGGCCACGAATCCTTGCCCGGTGCGTCGACCAGCGACACCCGGAAATCGTCCGGCATCGACTTCGCCGCTCCCGCCGCCGCGGCGGAGGTCGCTTCGAGCGTCGGGAAAACGAAGTTCCCCTCCCGGTTCCGGAGCGCCGCGACCTTCATCTTGTTCTGCTTCGCGTACGCCAGTTCGACGTACCCCACGGCCCCGGGCGTCTGCTTGACCACCCCGGCGACGCCCTCGTTCCCCTTTCCGCCGAGGCCGACCGGCCATTTCACCGACTTGCCGCGGCCGACCTTGGCGCGCCACCCGGTGTCCACCGCGGTCAGGTAGTTCGTGAAGATGTCCGTCGTGCCGGAGCCGTCGGAGCGGTGCGACACGACGATGTCCGCGTTC
>JACRNP010000081.1 GCA_016234845.1 Deltaproteobacteria bacterium
GTCGTGGTGTACTCGTCCTTGACGATCGCCGACTGCGTGATGTTGAACGACTTGTAGATCTTGCCGCTGATCTTCCACACCTCGCGCTTCTCGTCCCAGCTCTTGTCCTCGTCGAATTCGACCCCGAGGGTGGATGCGAGCATCGCGGCGGCAAGGTCCTCGGCGTAGTCGCCCGCCACCTTCTCGGTCTGGCCGAAGGCGTGATGCTCGCTCAGGTACCCGTATACGGACCGGTCGGACGGGAGGGCGCACCCGACGGAGGCCGCCACCAGGCGTCTGGGCTCGTCGCTGCAGCAGCGACTCATGACGACGAAGACGATCTCTCCCGGCTGGAGGAGCTTCAATCCCTCCTCCTTCTTCACGATCCGGCACTTGGGGGGAAAGATGCTCGACACCTGGACCAGGTTGAATTTCTGGATCCCGGCGTCGCGGAGCGCGAGCTCGAACGAGGTCAGCTGCTCCCGGTGGCGGCCGACCCCCTTGGTGAAAAAGACCTTCGTCGGAACGGACATGGGCGGCTTCTCCTTGCCTACTTTTCGGACTGGCGGGCGACGAGCCAACCCATCAGCCGGTAGCACAGGCGCGCGGCGAGGTAGTCCGGGGCCCCCATGCCGGCGATCGGGGCGAGCTCCATGATGTCGAACCCGACCACGTTGCGGTTCGCCCGCATCACGTCCCGCAGGATGTCGATCACCTCGAACCATGTGAGCCCCCCCGGTTCCGGGGTGACGACGGCGGGCATGATGCCGGGGTCGAAGACGTCCAGGTCGATGGTGATGTACACGTTTTCGGACAGCGAGCTGACGATCCCCTTCGTCACGTCGGCCACGTTGTCGCGCACCTCGGAGGCGTAGAAGGTCTTCACCTCCTCCGCCTTCTTGAGGTACCGGTCCTCCTCCTCGGACATGCTCCGGATGCCGACCTGGACGAGCTTCGCGCCGAGGTCGACGATCCTGCGGCCCACGCAGGCGTGGTTGTGCGGGGAACCGAGATACTCGTCCCGCAGGTCCGCGTGGGCGTCGAACTGGAGCACGGTCAGCTCGCCGTGCTTCTTCCGCAGCGCGGCGACCGCCGCGGAGGTGCCGGAGTGCTCTCCCCCCAGCAGCACGGGGATCTTGCCGGCCTTCGCCGTCGCCTTGACGCGGCTCTCCACTTCCTTCAGCGCGGCCGACGGGCCGCCCGTCGTCGCCGGGATCTCGGTGGTGACGAAGATCCCCGCCCGGTACGGCTCGATCTTGTTCTCCTCGTCGAACAGCTCCATGTGGGAGGAGGCGTCCAGGATCGCGCGGGGGCCGTTGCGCGTCCCCGCCATGTACGTCGTCGTGATGTCCACCGGGAACGGGATGACGGCGAAGGTCGCCTCCTTCCAGGACGCGTACCTGCCGGAGATCCCGCCGAATGTGACCGAGTATGGGATCACGTTGAAACCTCCTTTAAAGTTGAGGCCGTTCGACGGATTCTACCGCGGGGGTGTTCCGCCGCACAATACCGGACGTCCCGCCCTCCCGGCGTCCCGAAGGAGGAGGCGCACCGACCGGGTCCCCCGGAACACGTTTTCCTGCAGCGCGAACAGGAGGTCGGATCGCCCGGACCCGTCGGCGGGGATGGCATCGCGGTGGAACGCGACCCCTTCGACCCGTCCGCCGTTCCCTTCCGCCTCGAACCGGAGGTGCTGCCCCGCCCCGCCGATGCGGGAAGCCTTCGTGACGCGGGCGTTCCGGAGCAGGAAGAGCGGCTCGCGGTTCCCGACTCCGAAGGGGCGCATCCGCTCGAGGTCGGCGATCAGTTCCGGCCCGATTTCGCCGATCCCGATCTCCGCGTCGATCGCGCGGCGCAGGACGAAGGGGGAGACCTCCGCGTGGCGCGCCGCGATGACGGACAGCTCGCTCCGGAAACGACCGAGATTCCGCGAGTCGAGCGCGACCCCGGCCGCCTGGGCGTGTCCCCCGAACCGGGTGAGCAGCGGAGAGAGCTCCGCAAGGGCCTTCACGATGGAGAAGCCGTCGACGCTCCGGCACGACCCCGTCGCGGCGCCGTCCTCCTCCCGCAGCATCACGACCGGCCGGCCGTACCGCTCCAGGATCTTCGACGCCACGATCCCGAGCACGCCCTGGTGCCACGACGGATGGGAAAGGACGATCGCCGCGGGAACCGTCCCCGACGCCTCGATCCCCGCCACGGCCTCCGCGAGGATCCGCTCCTCCTCCCTCTGCCGCCTCCCGTTGTCGTGGGAGAGCTCGCGCGCGATCCGGGTCGCCTCCGCGCCGTCCGGGGACACGAGGATCCGCGAACTCCTCGAGGCGTCCCCCATCCTTCCGGCGGCGTTCAGGCGGGGTCCGACCCGAAACCCCAGGTCCGCCTCCGTCGCGTCCGCGGGGGAGATTCCGGCCGCGGAGAAGAGCGCGTCGATCCCGGGCCGGGGGTCCTTCCGGATTTCGCGGATCCCCTCCCGCACCAGGAGCCGGTTCGCGCCCAGCAACGGCGCCATGTCCGCCACCGTGCCGAGCGCGACCAAATCCAGGTAGCCGCGCATCCGGATCTCCTCGCGCCGTTCGAAGAATCCGCGCTCCCGAAGGACTTTTCGGACGGCGCACAGGAGCAGGAACGCCACCCCGACGCCGGCCGCCTCCTTTTCCGGAAAGGCGCAGTCGCGCCGCCGGGGGTTGACCACGGCGACCGCGTCGGGAAGGACGTCCCCGGGGAGGTGGTGGTCGGTGACGATGACCTCCACGCCCGCCTCGGACGCCTCCCGGACGGGTCCGACGTCGGATATCCCGAGGTCCACGGTGACCACGAGCCGGAATCCGTCCCGCGCCGCATCGGCCACGACGCGCGCCTGGAGGCCGTATCCTTCCCGGAGGCGGTCGTTCTGGTGGATCCGGACCGGGAGATCCGGGAAAGCCTCCCGCAGGAACAGGAAGACGCACGCGGCCCCCGTGGCGCCGTCGGCGTCGTAATCCGCGTAGATCAGCACGGGTTCCCCGCGCGCGCCCGCGGCGACGAGACGATCCGCCGCCTTGCCGGCGTCCTTCAGGAGGGAGGGATCGGGGAGGTCGGACAGTGTGCCGTGGAGGAACCGTTCCGCGTCCCGGAGGTCGGAGATCCCCCGGTTGGCGAGCACCGAAGCGGCGGCGAGGGTCAGGCCCAGGGAGGAGGAAAGCTCACGGACGAGGGCCGGGTCCGGGGCGAGCAGGTTCCACTCCCGTTCGACCGGCCCCCTCAACGCGCCTCCCCGGTCACCTCTTCACTTCGGTCATCTTCTCGCCCCGCCACAGGGCCACCACCGGACTGGCGACGAAGATGGACGAGTAGGTGCCGATCAGGATTCCGATCGCCAGCGCCAGCGCGAAATTGTGCAGCACGATCCCGCCGAAGACGAGCAGGGAGACCGTCGCGATGAAAACGGTCAGCGAGGTGACGATGGTGCGGCTCAAGACCTCGTTCACGCTGAGGTTGATCGTCTCGGAGAACGTTCCTTTCTTCCGGAGCCGGACGTTCTCCCGGATCCGGTCGAACACGACGACCGTATCCGTCAGGGAGTAGCCGCCGATGGTCAGCAGCGCCGTGATGAACAGCAGGTCCTTCTCGATGCCGAAGATGTAGAAGATTCCGACCATCGCGAAGATGTCGTGGAAGGTCGCGATCGCCGCCGCCACGCCGAACTTGAATTCGAACCGCCAGGCGAGGTACACGATGATCGCCAGCGCCGAGACCGCGAGGGCCAGCGCGGCGTCCTGGCGAAGCTTGTGCCCGATCGCCGGCCCGATCTCGGAGACGCTCTCCACGACGAACGGGTTCGACGGAAAGGAGCTCTTCAGCAGATTCACGATGGGGTCCGCGACCATCTTCTCCTCGGAGTTGGCGCCTGCCCGAAGCTTGATCAGGAGAATGTTCTCGCCCGGCACCCCCTGGAGCGTCGCCTCCTTGTGTCCCGCCTTCGCCAGGATCCCCCGGACCTCGTCCATCGCGATCGGCTTCTGGAACTTGAGCTGCATCGAGGTGCCGCCGGCCAGGTCGATTCCCAGGTTCGCCTGCCCGCGATACACCTGCACGGTGCCGAAAAGCCCGAGGAGCGTAAGGGCGGCGGAGACGGCGAAAGCGTATTTCTTCAATGACATGAAGTCGATCCGGGTGTTCTTGACGAGCTCTATCATCGCGCGGATTCTCCGGTCCCTTTATATGCTCAGCGTCTGCATCGGTTTCTTCGCGTTCAGGTAGTCGAACACGACCTTGGTGCACACCAGCGCCGTGAACAGGTTGATCGCCACGCCCATCGACAGCGACACGGCGAACCCCTTGATCGGGCCGGTGCCGAACTGGAACAGGATCACCGCGGTGATCAGCGTGGTCACGTGGGAATCCACCACGGTCCAGAACGCCTTGTCGTACCCCGCGTCGATCGCGGCGCGGACCGTCTTCTTCGCGCGGAGCTCCTCGCGGATCCGCTCGAAGATCAGGACGTTCGAGTCGACCGCCATGCCGATCGCGAGGATGATCCCCGCGATGCCGGGAAGGGTGAGCGTCGCCGAGAAGGCGGCCATGCCGGCCAGGAGGAAGAGGATGTTGAAGACCAGGGCGAAGTCGGCCACCAGCCCCGCGAACCGGTAGTAGAGCGCCATGAACAGCACGACCAGGAGGGCGCCGATCAGCGCGGCGCGGATCCCCTTCTGAATCGAATCCGCGCCCAGCGACGGGCCGATGGAGACGTTCTGGATCACCTTGACCGGCGCGGGGAGCGAGCCGGCCCGCAGGACGATCGCCAGGTCGGACGCCTCGTCCGCCGTGAAGTTCCCGGTGATCTGGGCCTCCCCGCCCGAGATCCGCTCCTGGATCACCGGAGCGGAGTAGATCGTGTCGTCGAGCACGATCGCCAGGCGCCGCTTCACGTTTTCGGCGGTCACGCGGTCGAAGACCTTGGCGCCCCGGGAGTCGAACGACAGGGACACGTAGGCGCCCCCCGCCTGGTTGCCGAAGTTCACCTTCGCCGTCTTGATCGTGTCGCCCGTGAGCAGCGCCCGCCGCTTCACCAGCATCGGGGTCTTCGTCGCGCGGCCCGTCTGCGGGTCCACCGACTTCTGGTAGAGGAGCTGGGAATCCTCGGGGACGCTCCCCTTCGTCGCCTCATCGAGGCTCGCGCCCTCGTCCACCAGCTTGAACTCGAGGAGCGCCGTCTTGCCGACGAGCTCGATGGCCCGCTGCTGGTCCTTCACGCCCGGAAGCTGGACCACGATCCGGTCCTCTCCCTCGGCGATGATCTGCGGCTCGGTGACGCCGAACTGGTCGATCCGGTTCCGGATCGTCTCGACTCCCTGGACGACGGCGTTGGTGCGGATCGCCTGGACCTCGGCCGGCTTCATCCGGGCGGTCACCGACGCGCCGTCGGCCTTCACCTCGCCCAGCGAAACCTCGAGCGAGGGGAACTCCTCCTTCAGGGTCGCCTGCGCCCGCGCCGCGAAGTCGCCGGGGGGGAACCGGAACGAGAAGCCGTCCGCGCCGGCTTTCTGGAACGACAGCACCGGCAGCCCCTTTTCGCGGCACACCGACCGCGCGTCGTCGGCGTAGCGGAGGATCGTGTTCTCGATCGCCTTGTCGATCTCGACCGCGAGGCGGAGGAACACGCCCCCCTGGAGGTCGAGCCCCAGGTTGATCCGGGGCATCTTCTCCTTCCAGGTCCCGGGAAGCGAATCGGTCAGCGACGGGGCCAGGACGACGATCGATACCGCCGTCAGCACGGCGATCAGGGTGACTCTCCAGGTGATGCTCTTCCACATGGTGCGGGGACGCTCCTTTCGGTTCCTGCGGCGGCCGATCTACGTCAGGCGGGTTTCTGCGCCTCGGGGGTCGCGGCTTCCTGGCTGGAGCCCGACACCGCGCTGCGGGTCACTTTCACGCGGACCTTCTCCGCGATCTCCAGGGTGATCGTCGTCTCGGTCAATCCCTTGACCTCGCCGTGGAGCCCGCCGGTGGTCGTCACCCGGTCCCCCACCTTCAGTCCCTTGATGAAGTCCTGGTGCTTTCGCGCCTGCTTCTGCTGGGGCCGGATGAGCAGGAAGTAGAAGATCACGAACATGAGGAGGATGGGGAGCAGCCCCATGAGGCCTCCGGCTCCGCCGGACCCGCCGCCCGGACTCCCTCCCATCGCGTACGCAATCCCTGTGAGCATCATCGGTCCAATGCCTCCTTCACTCTTTCGGCTCTTTGCCTGAACCGGTGAATTCTTTCACAAGATCGGTGAAATTTCCACGGAAAATCGCCTCCCGGGCGCGTTCCAGGAGGCGCGCGTAATAGTGCAGGTTGTGCACGGAGAGCGCCATCGACGAGAGCATCTCCCCCTGCAGGTAGAGGTGGCGCAGGTAGGCCCGGGAGAACGCGCCGCAGGTCGGGCAGCCGCACCGTTCGTCCGGGGGGAGCGGATCGTCCGCGTACCGGGCCTGCTTGATCGTCATCGGCCCCGCGGAGGTGAACATCATCCCGTTCCGCGCGTTCCGGGTCGGGAGGACGCAGTCGAACATGTCCACCCCGCGGGAGACGGCGTACAGGAGGTCCTCCGGCGTGCCGACGCCCATCAGGTAGCGCGGCTTGTCGTCCGGAAGGAGCGGCGCGGCGAGGTCGACCGTTTCCCGCTGAAGCTCCTTTCCCTCCCCCACGCTCACCCCGCCGATGGCGAAGCCGTCGAACGGCAGCGACAGGATCTCCTCGATGGAGCGGCGGCGCAGCTCCGGGAACATCCCCCCCTGCACGATCCCGAACATCCCTCCCTCCCCGAGTCGGCGCGACGCGATGGATCGCTTCGCCCACAGGGTGGTCCGCCGGACGGCGTCCTCCACCTCCCCCCGTCCCGCCGGATACGCGACGCACTCGTCCAGCGCCATCCGGATGTCGGAGCCGAGCGCCTCCTGGATCTCCACCGCGAGCTCCGGCGTGAGCGCGTGCGCCGCCCCGTCGACGTGGGACCGGAAGGAGACCGCCTCGTCGGACACCTTGCGCAGGGTGCTCAACGAAAACACCTGGAAGCCGCCGCTGTCGGTGAGGATCATGCGGTCCCACCCCATGAAACGGTGGAGCCCCCCCTGCCCGCGGATCCGCCCGTGCCCGGGACGCAGGAAAAGGTGGTACGTGTTCCCGAGGATGCAGCCGTACCCCATCTCCCGGAGCTGGTCCGGCCATACGCCCTTCACCGTTCCCGCGGTGCCCACCGGCATGAACGCCGGAGTGCGGAAGGACCCGCGTTCCGACGAGACCACGCCGGCGCGCGCCGCGGTGCCGGAGTCCCGGGCCTCGATGGAGAAACGGATCGTCATCCGATGAACATCGCGTCGCCGTAGCTGTAGAACCGGTACTTTTCCGCCACCGCCGCCCGGTACGCCGCGCGGACCGGCTCGATCCCGGCGAACGCCATCACCAGCAAGAGGAGGCTGGATCGAGGGAGGTGGAAGTTGGTGAGCATCGCGTCCGCAACCCGGAACCGGTACCCGGGACGGATGAACATCCGGGTCTCCCCTTCGGACGGAGCGACGGCGCCGTCCTCCCCCGCGCACGTCTCGAGCGTCCGGACGCTGGTGGTGCCGACGGCGACGATCCTGCCGCCTCCGGCCCTCGCCGCGTTGATCCGTTCCGCGGCCTCCCGCGTCAGCCGGTACCGTTCCGGGTGGATGTCGTACTCCTCGACCGTGTCCGTCCGGATCGGCGAAAAGGTGCCGTACCCCACCGATAGCGTGAGCCGGGCGATCCCGACTCCCGCGGCCGAAAGCTCCGCCAGCATCGACTCGTCGAAATGAAGCCCGGCGGTCGGGGCGGCGACCGAACCCGGAATGTCGGCGTACACCGTCTGGTACCGCACCGGATCCTCCGCCGCCAACGGGTCCCCGGGAGACCGGCGGATGTAGGGGGGGAGCGGGATCTCGCCCGCCTTCTCGACGGCTTCGGCCACCGTGCCTCCCCGGGTCGATAGGAAGACCTCCCACCGCCCGCCGCCGATTCGTCGCTCGAGCCGGACCCGCAACGTACCGCCGACCGCGAACTCCTCCCCGGCCGCAAGCCGCTTCGACGGGCGCGCCATCGCCTCCCACCGCTCGCCTTCCGTACCCCGGCTCCCGATCGGGGAGAGGAGGAACACCTCGACGGAACCGCCGCCCCCTCGCACGGTCCGGAGACGCCCCCGGATGACCCGGGTGTCGTTCACCACGAGGAGATCGCCGCGCCGAAGAAGGGAGGGAAGGCGGGAAAACGTCGTGTGGCCCGTCTCTCCCGTTCTCCGCGAAAGGGTCATCAACCGCGCGTCCCGCCGCCGCGCGGCGGGGCGCTGCGCGACCAGCTCCCCGGGGAGATCGTACTCGAGGAGCGCGGTTTTCAGGGCGCCTCCCGCGCGACCGTGACGCCGGGGTAGTACCGGGCGAGGATCTCCCGGTATCCGCGTCCCGCCCTGGCCATCCCGTTGGCGCCGAACTGGCACATCCCGACCCCGTGCCCGTACCCCCGCCCGGTGAAGAGCCACCCGTCCCCCGCCGGGGCGATCTCCATCCGGAGGCTTCGGACCCGCGCGTACCCCGCCGCCTTCCGGAACTCCGCCGCCCGGATGTCCCGTTCGACGCCGCCCGACGAGATCCGGACCCGCGCCGCGCGGCCCGTGGGACTCCGCCCCGCGACGGCGAACCGCACGTCCGTTCCCGCGCGGACCCCCACCGCCTCGGCGACCCGCCGCGCCTCCGCTGCGGACATCCGGTACTGCCACCGGTAGGCGGGGCTTTCGGAGCAATCGTTGCACTCCTGCCCCCGAAGGTACGGAATGTCCCTCCCCCAGGCGCCTTCGGCGGACTCCGTTTTTCCGCCGCAGGTCGAGTGGAAGACCGTGCGCGCCGGTTCCCCGCCGTACCATCCCATCAGCCCCCGCGTCGATTCGGCCGCTTCGCGGAACACCGGGAGAACGTCGCCGGTCCCCTCGAACACCTGGTCCTCCACGGTCGCCGCCACGTCGTACTCCGGGTCCCTCGGGCTGCGCACCGAGCCCGCGGCGTACGTCCGGACGGCGATCGCCTGCGCCGCCAGCGCCTCCCGATGGAAGCCGGGGGGCACTTCGCGGCTTACGACGGCGGCCACGTACGCCTCCAGCGGAACCGCGGCCACCGCGAGGATCCGCCCTTTCCGCGCGACGACGCGCACCCTTCCCCCCAACCCGCGCCCGTCGACCCGAAGATCCGGGGATCCCGCCAGGTCGATCGCGCTCCCGAGCAGCTTCGCGTTCCCGAACCGGATCCGCTCGCCGACCGCCGCGAGGACGACGTTTCCCGTCCCTTCCGCCACCGGCCGGCCGCCGGGATCCCATGCCCGCAAGGAATTCGCGAAGACGGTCAGCCGGCCCGGCCCCTCGGCGACGAGCACCCGGATGAACCGGGTCCCCGCCACCTCGGACGGTCCCGGCGCCACGGGTCCGGGCGCCGGCACGACGGGAACCGGCGTCCTCCGCCCCGTCTCCGTCCGGGCGGGGAAAGGCGCATCCCCCGCCGTGGGCATCGGCGGCGCCCCGGAGCATCCGGAAAGGGCGAGGATCAGAACGACGGCGCTCCAACGCCGGGCGTCCGGGTTGCGGAGGAAGGCCGGATGCAAATCCCCCTCACTCCTTCGGCGGCGCCGGGGTCACCATCTTCGCCATCTGCATGAACGGCGTGAGCAGGTCGATCGGAACGGGGAAGATGGTCGTCGAATTGTTCTCCGCCGCCACTTCCCGCAGCGTCTGCAGGTAGCGCAGCTGCAGGGCGATCGGATTCTCGGCGATGATCTTCGCCGCGTCGGACAGCTTCTGGGCCGCCTGGTACTCCCCCTCCGACCCGATGATCTTGGCCCGCCGCTCGCGTTCCGCCTCCGCCTGCTTGGCCATCGCCCGCTGCATCTCCTGCGGAAGGTCGATGTGCTTGATCTCCACCTTGGCGACCTTGATCCCCCACGGCTCCGTGTCCTTGTCCAGGATCTCCTGGATGTGCGCGTTGATCTTCTCCCTCTCCGACAGGAGGTCGTCGAGCTCCGCCTGTCCGCAGACCGACCGCAAGGTCGTCTGCGACAGCTGCGACGTCGCGTACAGGTAGTTCTCCACGCCGATGATCGCCCGGTTCGGGTCGATCACGCGGAAGTAGAGGACCGCGCTCACCTTCACGGAGACGTTGTCCCTCGTGATCACGTCCTGCGGGGGGACGTCCATCGCCACGACCCGCAGGTCCACCTTGACCATCTTGTCGATGGCCGGGATCAGCAGGATGAGGCCGGGCCCCTTCGACCCGATCACCCGTCCCAGCCGGAACACCACCCCCCGCTCGTATTCGTTCAGGATCTTGACGGCGCTGGACAGGAAGATCAGGACCAGTACCAGTGCGGCCGCGTACACGAACATTCGATGTTCCTCCTTGTGCCGCCCCGTTGCGTCCCCGGGACCGGCGATCCAATCGTTAGGTACTCAGGTTCCGGGCTCCGCCCTACGTCCACGCAATCGGGACTCCCGCTTCGGCGGAGTCGCCGCAGGAGGGGGGCGCAGTGAGGTAAAGCGCAGCCGTGCAGGTTCACCGCACGGCGAGCCACGAACGGAGCCCCCGCTCCGAGGCGACGCAGCCGAAATCTCCCGTTGCGTCCCCGGAGTCAGCGGTCTTCCTTCGGTTCGATGACGAGCGTCATCCCGTCGAGGGCCTTCACGGTCACGCGTTCCCCCTTGCGTACGGGGCGGTCGCACCGGGCGTCCCACAGCTCCCCGACGACGTGCACCTTTCCCTTCCCGTCGATGTCCGTGACCGCCTCCCCCGTCTTGCCGACCATCCCCTCCGGACCGGTGGACGGCTTGCGGAGCTGGCTGCGCACGGCCATGGAGATGACCACGGAGAAGAAGACCGCCGACAACGAGACCATGACGAGCAGGACGGTCCAGGAGACGCGCAGGAACGGGTCGGCGCTCCGGCGGAAGAGCATCAGGCTCCCGAGGACCATGGAGACGATCCCCCCGATGGCGAGCGCTCCGTGCGACTGGATCTTCAGCTCGAGAAAGAAGAGGAGGACGGCGAGGAGGATGAGGAGGAAGCCGGCGTAGTTCGCCGAGAGGGTCTGCAGGGCGTAGAAGCCCAGGACCAGGGAGATCCCTCCCACCACGCCCGGGAACACCGCGCCGGGGGACGCCAGCTCGAAGTAGATCCCGTAGACGCCGAGCATCAGCAGGATGTAGGCGATGTTGGGGTCCGCCAGCGCGGACAGGATGCGGTGCCGAAGCCCCATCGGGACGCGGGTCACCGACGCCCCTTTCGTCCGGAGCGCGAGGACGGCATCCCCCTTCCGCACCGTGCGGCCGTCGACCCGGTCCAGCAGGTCGGCCAGCGACGGGCTCACGAGGTCGATCACCTTCCTCTCGAGGGCGTCCTTCCCGGAGAGGGAGGCGCTCTCCCGCACGGCGCTCTCGGCCCAGTCGGCGTTGCGCCCCGA
>JACRNP010000082.1 GCA_016234845.1 Deltaproteobacteria bacterium
CCCCTCCACACCCTCCGCGCCGACATCGACTACGGTTTCGCGCAGGCGCGCACCACGTACGGCATCATCGGCGTGAAGGTCTGGATCTACAAGGGGGAGGTGCTGCCGCAGGCGCCCTCCGCCCCGGCCATCAACGAATAGAAGAACGCTGACACGATGCTCGCCCCCAAGAGGGTCAAGTTCCGCAAGACGATGAAGGGCCGCCGCCGCGGTGCGGCGCAGGCCGGGAACACGCTGAACTTCGGGGATTACGGCGTGAAGGCCACCACCGCCGGGTGGATCACCTCCCGCCAGATCGAGGCCGCCCGCGTCGCCATGACGCGATTCGTGAAGCGGGGTGGAAAGATCTGGATCCGCATCTTCCCGGACAAGCCGATCACCAAGAAGCCGGCCGAGACCCGCATGGGGAAGGGGAAGGGGGCGCCGGAGGAGTGGGTATGCGTCGTCCGCCCCGGCCGGGTCCTCTACGAGATCGAGGGGGTGGACGAGGCGACCGCGCGCGAGGCGTTCCGCCTGGCGGACCACAAGCTCCCGATCCGGACGAAATTCCTGTCGAGAGAGGCGTAAGGCGATGAAGAAGAAGGAAGCGCGGGACCTGGGAGCGGAGGAGCTCCGCCAGAAGGAGCGGGAGCTCCGGGACGAGATCTTCCGGCTGAAGATGAAGCGCAGCGCGTCCGCGCTCGAGAACAAGATGCTGATCCGCAACCGCCGCAGGGACCTTGCCCGGGTCGTCACCATCCTGCGCGCGAAGACGGAAGGGAAGGCGAGCTGACATGACGGCGGAAAAAGCGATGGGTGCCCGCGGAGCGCGGAAGACCAAGGTCGGAATGGTGGTCGGGGACAAGATGGACAAGACGGTGGTGGTACGGGTCGAGCGTCTCGTCCCGCACCCCGTGTACAAGAAGTACGTGAAGCGCCGCGTGACCTACAAGGCGCACGACGAGAAGAACGAGTTCCAGGTCGGCGACCGCGTGGAGATCGTCGAGACCCGCCCCTTGAGCAAGGACAAGCGGTGGAGAGTCCAGCGGCTGATCGAACGGCCCGCCGTCCGGTAAGCGGCCAATTCCCGAGTAGCGGAGCGGAAACGCCATGATCCAGATGCAGACCATGCTCGACGCCGCCGACAATTCCGGCGCGAAGCGCCTTTGCTGCATAAAGGTGCTCGGCGGCAGCCGGCGCCGGTACGCCACCGTGGGCGACATCATCGTCGTGAGCGTCAAGGAGGCGATTCCCCACGGGAAAGTGAAGAAGGGCGATGTGTTCAAGGCGGTCGTCGTCCGGACCGTCAAGGAGGTAGGCCGGGCCGACGGCAGCTACCTCCGGTTCGACCAGAACTCGGCCGTACTGATCAACCCGCAGGGCGAGCCGGTGGGGACCCGCATCTTCGGACCCGTGGCCCGCGAGCTGCGCGCCAGGAAGTTCATGAAGATCATCTCCCTGGCGCCGGAGGTCCTGTGAGCACGGGAGGGGCCATGGAGGCCGCGTCGAAGGTGCGGATCCGGAAGAACGACATCGTCAAGGTGATCGCCGGCCGGGAGAAGGGAAAGGTCGGGAGGGTGCTGAAGGTCGACCGGGACAAGGGCCGGATCTTCATCGAGAAGATCAACATGGTGAAGCGGCACATCAAGCCCGGGAAGACCCACCCCCAGGGGGGGATCGTGGAGAAGGAGGCGGCCATGGCCTTTTCCAACGTCCTCATCATGTGCGACAAGTGCAACAAGCCGACCCGGATCGGAAGCGCCGTGGACGGCTCCGGCGGGAGAAGCCGCGTCTGCAAACGGTGCGGCGACGTTCTGGAAGCGAAGAAAAAGTAAAGGATACCTCCGCCGACGCGGCGGATGGGGGTGATCGGAAATGGCGAGACTGCAGGACCACTACAGGAAGGACGTAGTCCCGAGGCTGCGGGAGAAGTTCGGGTACCGCAACGTCATGCAGGTGCCCCGTCTCTCCAAGGTCATCGTGAACATGGGGCTGGGCGACGCGATCGAGAACATCAAGGTCATCGACTCCGCCGCCGAGGAGATCGGCGTGATCACCGGCCAGCGGCCCGTGGTCACCAAGGCGAGGAAGAGCATCGCCAATTTCAAGCTCCGCGAGGGAGTCCCCATCGGCGTCATGGTCACGCTGCGGCGCGACCGGATGTACCACTTCCTCGACAAGCTGATGGCGATCGCACTGCCGCGCGTCCGGGACTTCAAGGGGGTCTCCCCGAAAGGGTTCGACGGCCGCGGGAACTACACCCTCGGGGTGAGGGAGCAGATCATCTTTCCCGAGGTCAACTACGACAAGATCGACAAGATCCGCGGGATGAACGTGACCATCGTGACGACCGCGCGGACCGACGAGGAAGGGCTGGAACTGCTGAAACTCCTGGGGATGCCGTTCCGGGCGTAAGCCCAGGAGGAAGAGAGGAGAGCAGACGTTGGCGAAGAAATCGATCATGGCCAAGGCGAGTCGGACGCCGAAGTTCAAGGTCCGGAAGTACAATCGGTGTCCCCGCTGCGGCCGGCCGCGCGCTTTTTACAGGAAGTTCCAGCTCTGCCGGATCTGCCTCCGGGAACTCGCCCTTCGCGGCGAGCTCCCCGGCGTGGTCAAGGCGAGCTGGTAGGGGGGGCCATGGCGATCAACGACCACATCTCGAACCTTCTTGCGAGGCTGCGCAACGCGCAGCTCGCGCGCTTCGAACAGCTGGAGATCCCCGCGACCTCCGTCCTCCAGAACATCGTCCAGATCCTGAAGGAGGAAGGGTTCATCAAGGGGTACCGGGTCGTCAGCGAACAGAACGCGAACCGGCTCCGGATCGCCTTGAAGGCGTCGCCCGACACCGGTTACGCCATCAAGGGAATGCGCCGGGTGAGCCGCCCGGGCCGTCGGGTCTACGTCGGGAAGGACGACATCCCGACCGTGAAGAACGGGTTCGGCGTCGCGATCGTCTCCACGTCGAAAGGGGTCATGACGGGAGAGAAGGCGAAGAAGCTGTCGATCGGCGGGGAACTGCTCTGCGAGGTCTGGTAGGCGGGTTTCCCGGTCTCTCACACGGAGGAGCGAAGCGATGTCGAGAATAGGCAAGAAGCCGGTGGTCCTGCCCGCCGGAGTGAAGGTCGAGGTCGGGGACGGCTCGGTGACCGTCACCGGGAAGAAGGGCACGCTCGCCCGCAGGATCCCGGCGCAGGTGGCCGTTGCGATTGCGGACGGAAAGGCGACGGTTACCCTCGCCGACGCCGACGCCGCCAACCTCTACGGCATGTACCGGACGCTCCTGTCGAACATGGTGCACGGGGTGACGGAAGGATTCACGAAGACCCTCGAGATCGTCGGAGTCGGGTACAAGGCCGAGGCGAAGTCCGGCGGTCTCCAGCTCGCGCTGGGCTATTCGCACCCGGTCGTCTTCCCGCTTCCCAAGGGTGTGACCGCCGAGGTCGAGGCGAACACGGTCATCAAGGTGAGCGGGACCGACAAGGAGCTGGTCGGGGAAACCGCCGCCAGGATCCGGATGCTCCGGAAGCCGGACGCGTACAAGAACAAGGGGATCCGCTACCGCGGCGAGCGGTTGATCAAGAAAGTCGGGAAGGCCGCAGGGAAGTAACGGACAGCTTCGCAATTCCCGGGACGGGGAACGGAAAGCCATGAGCCAGAAGAGCCAGAAGGACATCGCACGACAGAACAGAAAGACCCGGATCCGGAAACGGATCTTCGGCACCGAGCAGAAGCCGCGGTTGTCGGTATTCCGGAGCGCCAAGCACATCTACGCGCAGCTCGTGATCGACTCCACCGGGTCCACCATCCTCGCCGCCTCCACCCTTTCGCCCGAGATCCGGGCCGAGATCGGGGAGCTCGACAAGAGCGACGCCGCGAAGAAGGTGGGACAGTGGATCGGAAAGAAGGCGGTCGAGAAGAACATCCACCAGGTGGTGTTCGACCGGAACGGGTTCCTGTATCACGGCCGCGTGAAGGCGCTGGCGGACGGCGCGCGGGAGTCCGGACTGAAGTTTTGAAGGCGAACGAACACTTTCCAGCGGGCACGGGAGGAAGGGCTTGAAAAGAGTGAATCCGGAAGGGCTCGAGTTGAAGGACCGTGTGGTGCACATCAGCCGGGTCGCAAAGGTCGTGAAGGGCGGCCGGCGCTTTTCCTTCAGCGCGGTCGTCGTGGTCGGCGACGCCAACGGCCACGTGGGAACGGGCCTGGGAAAGGCCAACGAGGTTCCCGACGCGATCCGGAAGGCGGTCCAGAACGCGAAACGGGCCCTGATCAAGGTGCCCCTCGTGAACGGGACGGTCCCGCACGAGGTCACGGGGGAGTTCGGCGCGAGCAAGGTCATCATCCGGCCGGCTTCGCCCGGAACCGGCGTGATCGCCGGCGGCGGCGTGCGGGCCGTGATCGAGTCGAGCGGGATCACGAACATCCTCACGAAATCGCTGGGCAGCAACAACCCGCACAATCTCGTGAAGGCGGCCATCGACGGCCTTGCGCAGCTGCGCACCATGGAGCAGATGATCGGCGTCCGGGGGCCGAGGGAGGAAGGGGCGACGGCATGAGCGTACGGCTGCGCATCACGCTGGTCAAAGGTCTGAGCGGCAGGACCGAGTACCACCGGAAGGTCGTGCGGGGACTCGGTCTCACCCGAACGAACCGGGCGGTCCTTCGGCAGGACACCCCGGAGATCCGGGGAATGGTCGAAAAGGTGAAGTTCCTCGTCCGGTTGGAGGAAGTGGGGGATACGACATGAAGCTTTCGGAGCTTGCGCCCGCGGATGGGGCGAAACGTCAGAGGAAGCGGGTGGGGCGCGGGAAGGGCTCCGGCCTCGGGAAGACCGCGGGGAAGGGTCACAAGGGCCTTCGGGCCCGCAGCGGGGGAGGCACCAAGCCCGGGTACGAGGGCGGGCAGATGCCGATGCAGCGGCGCCTTCCCAAGCGAGGATTCACGAACGTCTTCCGGAAGGAGTGGGCGGTCGTCAACGTGAAGGACCTCAATCGTTTCGAGGCGGGCTCCGTGGTCGACATCGAGGCGCTCCGCGTCTCCGGCCTGGTGAAGGGCGGCGTCGACGGCGTCAAGCTGCTGGGGGACGGCGAGGTAACCCGAAAGCTCGCCGTGAAGGTCGATCGCGCCAGCAAGGCGGCCGTGGAAAAGGTCAAGGCCGCCGGCGGGACCGTGGAGGTCTGACCCCGGTGCTCGGCGGATTCCAGAACATCGCCCGCGTACCCGAGCTCAAGCGCCGGATTCTCTTCACGGCGCTGATGCTGGTCGTGTACCGGATCGGGATTCACGTTCCGACGCCCGGAATCAACAATGTCGCCCTGAAGGCGGTGTTCGAGAGCCAGGCGGGAACCCTCTTCGGCATGATCGACATGTTCTCGGGAGGTGCGCTCGCGCGCTTCTCCATCTTCACGCTCGGGATCATGCCGTACATCAGCGCCTCGATCATCCTGCAGCTCCTTACGGTCGTGATCCCCCAGCTGGAGAAGCTTTCGAAGGAAGGGGAGCTCGGGCGGAAGAAGATCACGCAGTACACGCGGTACGGAACCGTGGTCCTGTCGATCATCCAGGGAATGGGGATCGCCGTCGGGCTCGAAAGCGTCGCCGCGGGGGGCGCCGGCTCGGTCGTCTACAACCCGGGGTGGTCGTTCCGCCTCATGACGGTGCTCACCCTCACCTCCGGCACCGCGTTCCTGATGTGGCTCGGGGAGCAGATCACGGAGCGGGGGATCGGGAACGGGATCTCCCTCATCATCTTCGCCGGGATCGTGGCCCGGTTCCCGAGCGGACTCGTACGCTCCGTGGAACTCGTCCGGACCGGCGAAATCGCGATCTTCTGGGCGCTGATCCTGCTGGCGCTGATGGTCGCCGTCGTCGGCGTGATCATCTTCTTCGAGCGGGCCCACCGCAGGATCCCCGTGCAATACGCCCGGCGGATCGTCGGCCGAAGGGTGTACGGAGGGCAGAGCACCCACCTTCCCCTCAAGGTGAACACGGCCGGGGTCATCCCGCCGATCTTCGCGTCGTCGATCCTGCTCTTCCCGGCGACGATCGCGAATTTCATCAAGCACCCGGTGACCCAGTCGGTCTCCAACGCGCTGACGCCGGGCAGCGTCGCGTACGAA
>JACRNP010000083.1 GCA_016234845.1 Deltaproteobacteria bacterium
GGACGCGAGCTTCCACAGCGCGTCCGCCCCATCGACCGCGAGAGCGCACGAATACCCCTCGTCGCCCAGAACCCCCTCGAGCGATTTCCGGATGCTGGCTTCGTCGTCGAAGACCAGGATCGTTCCGCGATCCGTCATGTGCGACGCTCCCCGGGAAGGTTGCCGCCGTTTCCGTAAGGACGCCGGTCTGACGCTATTTTATTACTAATCATTCCCCCCTTTCCATCCGATACGATATTCCGGATCTTCGATGTGCCGGGGAGGCCATGGAGAGCGCGGCGCAAGGGACCGATGTCCGCAGGATCGAACGTCTCGCCGTCGAGATGGCGCTGATGTTCAACTGGATCTCCCTGTACCAGGCGGGGCACCCTTCCCTCGCCGGGCGCGTCGAGAAATTCCACCGGAACCTCGCCGAGATCGTGGGCGCGGAGCCGTCCGGCCACCTGCTGCTCGGCGTCGCCAAGGACAAGATCCTCTACCGGAACGTGTTCCTCGGGAACGGCAACAGCCTCGTCCGCAGCTTCACCTCCGAGCTCTTCCTGCACCAGGTCGCCACCCTCGACATCTCCGCCGACGTGACGCCGAAGGATCTCCTCGCCTTCTTCCTCTCCCTCCAGCGGGTCCGCCTGGGAAACAAGGGAGAGAATCTGGAGGGGATCCTGAAGGCCGAGGGCGTGCGGGGAATCGCGACCTATCCGTACAACTACAAGGAGGTCCTCTCGAGGCGGATCATCCACCCGGGCGCGGAAACTCCCTCCTCCAACCGGGAGGAGGAACTCTGGCGGATGATCCTCACGGAAAACGTGGCCGCGGGGGGCGGCGAGGAACTTCCCGAGGACGCGGATGATCCTCACGGAAAACGTGGCCGCGGGGGGCGGCGAGGAACTTCCCGAGGACCTCCGGATTCCTCCCGAGATGATTCCGGCCATCCTGCGCCGGGTCGACGCCGCCTCCGGCAGGGAGGCGCGCCGGGGTGCCGGTCCGGACTCCATCTCCGAGGCGATGCCGCCCGAAATGGTCCAGCGCGTCCTCGGACGCCTGGGAGACACGCTCCGCAAGCTGTCCGTGGAGCAGCAGGCCGCGGTCCTCCGGTCCCTCGACGAGGGGATCGCGGACGCGCGGGGCGACGGCGGCGCGGACGCCGCGGACGCGGATCTCGTCCGGTCGCTGACGGGCGCCGACACGGACGACGAGTTTCTCGACCTCCTGGCCAACATGCTGGCCGCGGAGGAAAAGAGCGGGAACCGGATCCGGAGGATCTTCGAGGTGATCGCGAACGAGCGGAACCGGGACGGTTCGCTCCTTCCGGCGGTCAAGGAAAGGGTACGGGAGAGCGTCCGGACGAAGAACTACTACGGCCAGCGGGCGTGGGAAGCCATCGAACGTCTCCTCTTGCAGCGGACCGAGGCGGCCTACCTCGGACAGGACCATTCCCATCTCCTGGAGAAGCTGTCGAACATCGACGCGACCGCGCAGGCGGCCGGGGAAGGCGTCGCGCGGGCCGACCCGGCGGATCTGTCCGAATTCGAGGAGGAGCGCCTCCACCTCAAGGGAGCCGGCGTCCTCCTCGAGCTGCTCGCGGAGGAGGATTCGGAGGGCGAGTTCCTGGAGCTGCTCGAGGAGATCCGGAAGATCATCCCCAACCTGATCTCGCGGAGGGAGCTCCCCCTGCTGAAGACCGTGCTCTACACGTTGACGACGGTGAACCGGACCGCGTCGGAAGCCAGAAAGCCGGCGATCGAGCGCGTCATCGGCGAGGTGGATTTCGCCCACATGATCGACCTCTACCTTTCGCCATCCGTCTCGAAGACGGAGAAGGGGCGGATCGAGGAGATCCTCGTGTCCTTCGTCGGCGTGTCGATCGGGGACTGCCTCGACCGGCTGCTGATGGAAACGGACCAGGGGAACCGCAGGGCGCTCCTTTCCCTGGCCGTCCGTTTCGATTCGGAAGCCTATCCCGCGATCCTGGCGAAGCTCGACGACCACCACTGGTATTTCGTCCGGAACCTGTGCCTCATCCTCGGCCGGATCGGCGACTCCTCCGTGGTGCCCGACCTGGTCCGGATGCTCGAGCACCCCGACATCCGCGTGCGGAAGGAGACGGTCCTGTCGCTCGGACGCCTGAGGGCCGCCGACTCGGTCCCCTTCCTCGGAAAGATCCTCCTCCACGACACCCTGCTGCAATCCGCGCGGGAGGAGGCGCTCCGGATCGACGCCGCCAACGCCATCTTCCAGTCCGGCTGCACGAGGGGGATCGCCCTGCTCCACCGCGGAGCCGAATGCGGCCGGACGAAGGTCCGGGACCATTGCGCGGCCCTCCTCGTCACGCTGAAGGGGAAAAAGTGACCGACGACACCCTGTTCCCGGTCGTATCGGACCTCTCGCTGGCGATCCAGGCCGCGTCGGCGTATCCCGAGAACCATCCGCGCGTGCAGGAGATCCTGGTCCGCCTGCACCGCCGCGCCCAGGCGGATGCCGAGCGGTTGCGCGGGCTGAACATCGGCTTCTTCCGCGACCACATCGTGGTGGACGAATCCCCGTTCGTGGAACCGAACCCCACGCTGACCCGGCTGATCGAGCGGATGCGGGAGAAGGGGATCGAGAAGATCCTGATCTCCGAGGGGATCACCTTCGGGGAGATGAAGCGGTTCGTCTACTTCCTCGCGGAGGGCGCCGGAGCCGCCTCCGAGCAGATCTGGGAATCGATCGTCTACGGGAAGATCGACGGGGCGGAATCGGCCGGCGCCGCCGCCCTCGGGCTTTCACCCTCCTCCCGGCCGTCCGGATTCATGGCCGGCGCGACGGAGGTGCTGAAGGACGTCCTCCTGTCGATGGTCTCCGAGCGGAAACGGTCCTCGGTCGAGGACGGCCGCGACATCGTCTCCTCGATCATGAAGGGGCTCCGTCAGGAAGGGATGCTGATCGACCGCCTGATCCGGCTGCAGGGGCACGACGACTACACCGTGACCCACTCCCTCAACGTCTGCATCCTCGTCGTTTCCCAGGCGGCCCGCCTCGGGCTTCCGGAGAACCGGGTCCGGGAGGCGGGGCTTGCGGCCCTGCTGCACGACATCGGCAAGGAGATGACCCCGTCCGCCATCCTCACCAAGCCCAGCCGGCTGGATCTGGACGAGTTCGACCAGGTGAAGCGGCACCCGGCGGTCGGGGCGAAGCTCCTCCGGAGGATCGACTGCGGGACCGACCTCCCGATGATCGTTGCGTTCGAGCACCACATCAAGTACGATCGGTCCGGCTATCCGAAGGTCCGCACCCGGGAACCGCTGCACGTCGCCTCGTACATGACGCAGATCGCCGACGTCTACGACGCGCTGCGCAGCTACCGCCCCTATCAGCCGTCCATCGAGCTCGAACGGACCGTGTCGATCATGAAAGAGGGCCGCGGCACCGAATTCGAACCCCGCCTGTTCGACAATTTCGTCGAGATCCTTTCCTGATCCCCAGCGCGCGGTGCGCGCCATCCCCCGGAGGTGCGCATGAACCGGAAGATCGATGAACTGATCGATGCCGTTCGAACGCTGGAAGAGGAACTGGAAGCGGAATTCCGCAAGAAACGCGAGGAGTTCCAGTTCACCATCGAGGCTCGCCGCGTCCGCTTCGCCGAGGAGCTGATCCTCCAGCACCGGCGGCTGAAGGTGGGGCTTGCGCGCTACCTCCGCGAAGCCCGTCCGCTCTTCGTCCTCACGGCCCCGGTCATCTACTCCGGGATCGTCCCGCTCCTCCTTCTGGACCTCTTCGTGTCCCTGTACCAGGCGATCTGCTTCCCGGTGTACGGCATCCCCAAGGCCCGCCGGGGAGACTACCTCGTGTTCGACCGGGAAGACCTGCCGTACCTGAACGCCCTCGAAAAGCTCCATTGCGCCTACTGCTCGTACGCCAACGGGCTCGCGGCGTGGTTCCGGGAGGTCGCGGCCCGGACCGAGCAGTACTGGTGCCCGATCAAGCACGCCCGCAGGATCCGCGACGCCCATTCGAGATACCCGCGTTTCTTCGAATACGGGGACGCCGAGAGCTACCGCAAGGGGCTGGAGCGCATCCGGAGCGAGTATGGCCGCAAGGGATAAGGAAAGTTGTCGCGTTTCATAGCCAAGGGGATGTTCACCCTTCCACGCCGAGATGCTCCTCGAGCGTGGAGCAGATCCGGTCCGGCTTCCGGTAGAAAAGGGAAAACCGAAGGTCCCTTGCCTGCGGGTACAGCTCGTACAGAAGACGCGCCGCCTCGTCGGGACGTCGGATCGGCTCCCATCGGGCGTTCGCCTTCTGACGCATGAACCGCCCGCTCAACAGCAGCCGGAAGAACATCATGTCGCACAGCATCCCCTCGAGCCACGGCGTCCAGTTTTCGTAGCCGGCGATCCACTTGGATTGCGACCCGCCGAGCAGCACCTCCGCCGTCTTCCGGTTGACGAAATCGCACGCCCCGAAATACAACCCGTCGTAGCTCGTGAGAGGCGCCAGGATGTTCTTCAGCCGCCTTCGGCCGATGTCCCGCACCGCGCTGATGACTCCGCGCTTCCCGTGGCAGGCGAAATAGGCGATCTTCCTGCGCTGGTCCACCCCCTGGTCGTACCGGTAAAGCGCGTCCTTCAACCCTTCCGCGTTCTGGAAGACGACGTAGCTGAACAGCGCGTCGTGCCCGGGCACGTCGTGATGGCTCCCGTTGCGCCGCATGTACGCCTCGTTCGCGTCCCGCTTCAACTGCCCGAAAAACGGTTTCACGGTTTCGTCGTGCTGCTGGTCCCACTGCGCCTCGAACACCTTGATGATGTACCGGAACCCGTTCCTCTGCCGCATGGCGAATCTCCGATTCCGCTCGTTCGCTGGCCCGTCAGGGCAACTATTATACCCCCCGGACGGAATTTCGCCGGATCCCGGCCGGACGCACCTAATCCGCCAGATTACCGATTCGTCCACATCATACTGATTTTATTCGACTAAAGCCAGGCGTGCGACAAGGTCACGGGCCGCCGCGAACGACTCCTCGGCATCCGTGCGGCCGACGACCAGCCCGGTCCGGACGATCCCGTCCCGGCGTTTCGCGGAGCGGACGAAGGCGTCCCAGAACGGTTCCTCCCGGATTCGAACGCCCGTCAGGGATGCGTGGAGTTTCCGGACCCTGTCGTCTGCGAGGCAGTACCCGTTCAGGACGTCGCCCATCGACTCCTCGAGGAAACGGATCCCCTTCCGGGCAAAGGCTTCGGACATGGAACGTTCGACCGCCACGTCGCACGCCTGGTGCGCCACGACCGTCGCGATCCCGCACAGCTTGTCGTCCTCCTTGTCGAGGAGGAACCTCGCGATCCGCAGCAGGATCTGCGGGTACGAGGCCCCTTCGACAAAGTCCGCCGCGGCGCCTCCGATCGCCTCCGGAAGGACGATCGAACGGAGGTACCCGCCGGCCGGAGAACCGCAATATTCGCACGGATCGGCAGAAGCCGGCGGCTCTCCGGGAATCCGTTGTCCGCAGAACGTGCAGCTGTTCATTCCATTTCGATGCCCGGAAGTCCAATCGGGATCCACGATCGAACCGCGCCGCCGGTTCTGCATCTAACCAGGGATGCGACTTCATGCCGTCATCCTTGCCGTGGCGCTCGCCGGCTGCGCGGTCGGGCCCGATTACCGCCGGCCCGCTCCCCCCCCGGCTGCTTCCTATATCATCGAGGAGGGAACGCCTCCGGAGACGGTTTCCGCCCCGGGCGTCGGAGGATCGGCACAGCGGTTCGTTTCCGGGGGGGAAATCCCCGCCCGATGGTGGGAACTGTTCCGCTCGGAGCCGCTGGATCGCTGGATCCGCACGGCGATCGCGAACAGCCCGACGCTGGCCGCCGCGGAAGCCAATCTGCGGCGCTCGCAGGAGGTCCGCCGCGCGCGCTTCGGGGATCTCCTCCCCGGCGTCGACGGATCCGCCTCCGCGGCGCGCCGGAAGCCGTCGGGCGCATCGTCCGGCCAATCGGGCGCCCGGGACAGTCCCTTCACCCTGTACAGCGCATCGGTGGACGTTTCGTACGCCTTCGACCTGTTCGGGAGAACCCGCCGGGAGCTGGAGTCGCTGCAGGCGCTGGTCGACTACCAGGGTTTCCAGCGGGAGGCGGCTTACATGACCCTTGCGTCCAACATCGTGACCGCGGCCTTCCAGGAAGCCTCCCTTCGGGGACAGATCGGAGCCACGCGGGACATCGTGGCGACGCAGGAGGAGCAGCTGGAGCTGATCGAGAGGCGGTTCGCGCTGGGCGGGATCACGCGGACCGATGTGCTCGCCCAGCGGGCGGCCGTTGCACAGTCCCGCGCGACCCTCCCCCCCCTGGAGAAACGCCTCGCCCAGACGCGCCACCTGCTGGCGGTCCTGGCCGGCCGATACCCCGGGGATTCGGCGGATCTTCCCGAGTTCCGCCTCGAATCGTTCCGGCTTCCGGAGGAACTTCCGTTGAGCGTGCCGTCGGCGCTGGTCCGCCAGCGGCCCGACATCCGGTCCGCGGAGGAGCTTCTGCACGCGGCGAGCGCCGCCGTCGGGGTCGCGACGGCGGACCTGTATCCCCGGATCACTCTCTCCGCGCGGATGGGTACGGAAGCGGCGACGGCCGGCGACCTGTTCCGGCCCGGCACCGCCGCCTGGGGGATCGGCGCGGGGCTCCTCCAGCCCCTCTTCCGCGGAGGGGCGCTGGAAGCCTCCCGCCGCGCCGCCGTCGCGGCGTTCGACCAGAGCGCGGCGCAGTACAGGGAGACGGTCCTCCAGGCGTTCCGCGACGTGGCCGACGTCCTTCGGGCGTTGGAACACGACGCCCGGACGCTCGCGGCGCAGGTGGAAGCGGAGGCCGCCGCGAGGGACACCCTGGAGATCGCGAAAACGCAGGTGCGCCTCGGCGCGGCGAGCCACTTCTCGCTGCTCGACGCGCAGCGGCAGCACCACCTAGCGCGGATCCTCCTCGTCCAGGCGCAGGCCGCGCGGTTCGCCGATACCGCAGCGCTGTTCCAGTCGCTCGGGGGCGGGTGGTGGACCCGCGAACATCCCATCGCCGGAGTCGTGAAACCATGAAAAAACGCATCCTGCTCGCCGTCCTCGGCGTGGCGATCGTCATCGCCGTCCTCGCGGGAGTCAAGACCCTGCAGATCCGGGCGATGATCGACCAGGGAAAGAAAACCGCCCTTCCGCCGGAGACGGTGACCACCGCCGCGGTCCGCTCCGAATCGTGGGATGCCTCCCTGTCGGCGGTCGGCTCGCTGGCGGCGGTCCAGGGGGTCACCGTGGCCGCCGAGTTGTCCGCGAAGGTCGTGGAGATCGCCTTCGAGCCGGGGGCGAGCGCGAAGCGGGGGGATCTGCTGATCCGCCAGGACACGAGCGTGGAGGAGGCGGAGCTCCCCGGGGCCGAGGCCCAGGTCGCGCTCGCCCGATCCGTCCTCGCGCGGGACGAGGAGCTGCTGAAGGAGAAGATCGTATCCCAGGCGGACTACGAGACCGCCGTCGCCGTCCATCGCCAGGCGGTCGCCCGGGCGGAATCCCTCCGCGCGACCATCGCCCGCAAGTCGATCCGCGCGCCGTTCGACGGCCGCCTCGGGATCCGGCAGGTGAACCTGGGGCAGTTCCTCCGGGAGGGGGAGCCGGTCGTGACGCTGACATCGCTGGACCCGATCTACGTAAACTTCGCCCTCCCCCAGCAGGAGCTGTCCCGGCTGCGCGTCGGCCTTCCGGTGCGGGTCACGAGCGACGCGCTGCCCGGACGGCCGATCGACGGCCGAATCACGACCGTTAACCCGCGGGTGGACGCCGACACCCGCAACGTCCAGCTGCAGGCGACGGTCTCGAATCCGTCGGCTGCGCTCCGCCCCGGGATGTTCGTCAACGCGTCGGTCGGCCTCCCGGTCCGAAACAAGGTGCTGGCCGTCCCGGCCACATCCGTGCTCTACGCCCCGTTCGGCGACTCGGTCTTCGTCGTCGTTCCCGACCCGAAGGGATCGGGCGCCGGGACGCTCCGCCAGCAGTTCGTGCGGCTCGGCGAGCGGCGCGGCGACTTCGTCGCCGTCACGGAGGGGCTGAAAGAGGGAGAGACCGTCGTCAGCACCGGCGTTTTCAAGCTGCGCAACGGCCAGCCGGTGGCGGTCGACAACCGGCTCTCACCGGAATTCCGTCTCGCCCCCAGCCCCAGGAACGAGTGACCGATGAAATTCACCGACCTCTTCATCCGCCGCCCGGTCCTCGCGCTGGTGGTCAACCTGCTGATCGTCATCGCCGGGCTCCAGGCGATCCGGACCTTGAACGTCCGCCAGTACCCGCGAAGCGAGAACGCGACCGTGACCGTCACCACCGTGTACATCGGCGCGAGCGCGAACCTGGTTCGCGGATTCGTCACCTCGCCGCTGGAGCGTGCCATCGCCGCGGCCGACGGCATCGAGTACATGGAGTCGCAAAGCGCCCTCGGGCTCTCCACGATCCGCGTGCGCCTGCGGCTCAACTTCGATTCCACCCGGGCGCTGGCCGAGATCGGCTCCAAGGTGGACCAGGTCCGGCGCGATCTGCCTCCGGAGGCGGAGGTCCCGGTCATCAACATCGAGTCGGCCGACAGCCGGTTCGCGTCGGCGTACTTGAGCTTCAGCTCCGACATCCTGAAGCAGAACGAGATCACCGACTACCTCGTGCGCATCGTCCAGCCGCGGCTGTCCGCCCTCCCGGGGGTGCAGCGCGCCGAAATCCTCGGCGCCCGCACCTTCGCCATGCGCATCTGGCTCAAGCCCGACCGGATGGCGGCGCAGGACGTAAGCCCCGCGCAGGTGCGCCGCGCACTGGCCGCCAACAACTTCCTGGCCGCACTCGGGCGGACCAAGGGGGAGTTCATCCAGGTCAACCTGACCGCCGACACCAACCTCGGCACGGTCGGGGAGTTCCGCCGCCTGGTGGTGCGCGAGCGGAACGGGACCGTCGTCCGGCTGGGAGACATCGCCGACGTGGTGCTGGGGGCGGAGGATTACGACGCGGAGGTCCGCTTCTCCGGCCAGACCGCCACCTTCATGGGGATATGGCCGCTGCCGAACGCCAACTCCCTGGACGTCATCCGGCGGGTGCGCACGGAGATGGAATCCATCCGCGCCGGACTTCCGACCGGGCTCGAGGCCCGGGTCGCGTACGACGCCACCAACTACATCTCCAACGCCATCCGGGAGGTGCTGAAGACGCTGGGCGACACGCTGGTCATCGTCATGGTCGTCATCTTCCTCTTCATCGGCTCCCTCCGCTCGGTGCTGATCCCGGTGGTGGCGATCCCGCTGTCCCTGGTCGGCGCCGTGTTCCTGATGCAGCTGTTCGGGTTCACCGTGAACCTCCTCACGCTCCTGGCGATCGTCCTCTCGGTCGGGCTGGTGGTCGACGACGCCATCGTGGTCCTGGAAAACGTGGAGCGCCACATCCGGGAGGGGAAAACGCCCATGGAAGCTGCGCTGACCGGCGCCCGCGAACTGGTCGGACCGATCGTCGCCATGACCGTCACCCTGGCGACGGTCTACCTGCCGATCGGATTGCAGGGGGGGCTGACCGGCTCCCTGTTCCGCGAGTTCGCCTTCACGCTGGCGGGCGCGGTGACCATCTCGGGGATCGTCGCCCTCACCCTTTCGCCGGTCATGTCGGCCAGGATCCTGAAACCCGGGATGGGGGAACGCGGGCTGGCCGGCCGCATCTCCCGCGGATTCGAACGGCTGAAAACCGTCTATGGCCGCCTGCTCGACGCCACCCTGGCGACGCGGCCGGCCGTGTACGCGGTCTGGATCGCGGTGTCGATCGCGGCCGTGCCGATGTTCCTCATGTCCGCCAAGGAACTGGCGCCGCTCGAGGACCAGGGGGTCATCTTCGGGATCATCGACGCGTCCGCCAATTCGACCCTCGACCAGAACCGCATCTTCTCCGCGGAGGCCAACCGGATCTTCCGGAGCGAACCGGAAACCGACTTCACGTTCCAGATCACCTTCCCGACCTCCGGATTCGGAGGGATGGTCGTCAAGCCGTGGAGCGAGCGGAAGCGAAACGTCTTCCAGATCCTCCCCGGCGTCCAGCAGAACCTCCAGAAGATCCCCGGGATCCGGATCTTCCCGACGACTCCGCCGGCGCTCCCCGGCGGCGGCGATTTCCCGGTGGAATTCGTCCTTGCCTCCACGGCGGAGACCGGGGAGATCCTCGAGTTCGCCAACCAGCTGCAGCGGAAGGCGATGGAGAGCGGGATGTTCGCCTTCCCGCCGCTGATCGACGTCAAGGTCGACCAGCCGCAATCCGAATTCGTGATCGACCGGGACAAGGTGGCCTCCCTGGGACTCAATCTCGGTGAGATCGCCGGGGACATGGGCGGCCTGGTCGGCGGCGATTTCGTGAACCGGTTCGACATCTCGGGACGCAGCTACAAGGTCATCCCGCAGATCCAGCGGATCGGCCGCCTGAATCCCGACCAGCTGAAGGACGTCCACGTCACCGGCCCGAACGGCAGGCTGGTCCCGCTCGGAACCTTCGCCACCCTGCGGGAATCGGTCGTGGCCCGCTCGCTCAACCGGTTCCAGCAGCTGAACGCGGTCAAGATCAGCGGGGTGTCCGTCCGCCCGCTGGACGAGGCGCTGCGCTACATGGAGGACGAGGCGGCGAAGATCCTTCCCAAGGGGTACGTCATCGACTACACCGGCGAGTCCCGCCAGCTGCGCACCGAGGGGAACCGGTTCCTGCCCGCGTTCAACCTGGCCGTCATCCTGATCTTCCTGGTGCTGGCGGCCCAGTTCAACAGCTTCCGGGATCCGTTCGTCATCCTGGCGGGTTCCGTGCCGCTGGCCATGTTCGGCGCGCTCCTGTTCACGTTCCTCAAGATGCCCGACCCGAACGTCCCGTTCTGGACCCGGGGGTGGACCACCACCCTCAACATCTATTCCCAGGTCGGGCTGGTGACCCTGGTCGGGCTGGTGTCCAAGAACGGCATCTTGATCGTGGAATTCGCCAACCGGCTGCAGCTCGAGGGACAGCCCAAGCTCGACGCCGTGCGCCAGGCGGCCATGATCCGCCTCCGGCCGATCCTCATGGTCAGCGCCGCCACCATCGCCGGCCACTTTCCCCTGACCCTGGTCACCGGCGCGGGCGCCGCGGCGCGGAACTCCATCGGCCTGGTGCTGGTCGGCGGGATGTTCATCGGCACCCTCTTCACCCTGTTCGTGGTGCCGTCGATCTACATGCTGATCGCCCGCGATCACGGCAAGGACAGGGAGGAGGGTGCGCGCGCGTAGGAACGGGAGTTCGTGCGGGGCGAGAGGGAGCGACCCCCCTCGCCCCGTTCTTCCTCTTCAGGCGGACTTCCGGTGGAATTCCCGGATCTGGTCCGGCGTGAACCGGTTCAACTTGACGACTCGCGCCTTCCCCGCCAGAAACGACGGGATGTTCTCCTTGACCTCCGCTTCGCTTCGCGCCTCGAGGATGGCGTATCCGGTGTGGTCGCCGTCCATGCAACCCCACTCGTACTTCGCCAAGGTCTCCGGACCTTTCGCCAGGAGTTCGTCAAGGGCGCGCAGGCACTCCTGGGGCGTGTGGGGCGAATCGACGAAATACCGTTCCATGGGCTCCTCCCTTCCTTCGCAATCGGCAGGGAATGTTTACGGTCCGACGGGTCGACATGCTTAACAGTATATATTCCCATCGGCGCGATCCATCATGGGACCCCCGGATTTTTCCGCCGGAGAGGAATCCTTCGCGGCGCCGGATCGATCGAAACGGAATCGGCAATGCGACGGCGCGTCGGATCGTCAACCAACCGGATGGTACCGGGAACCGTGAAGAAGGAGGATTGCCGTGGAGAAGAAGATCATAGCCGTGGTGGGCGCCACCGGCGCGCAGGGAGGCGGGCTGTGCCGCGCCATCCTGAGGGACAAGGGCGGCGAATACCGGGTCCGCGCGTTGACGAGAGACCCGGAATCCGCAAAGGCGAAGGAGCTCGGGAAGCTCGGCGCGGAGGTCGTCCGGGCGGATGTCGACGACCGGGATAGCCTGCGGAAGGCGTTCCAGGGAGCGCACGGGGCGTTCTGCGTCACGTTCTTCTGGGACCATTTCTCGCCCGAAAAGGAGGTCGCCGAGGCGGGGAACATGGCATTCGCCGCGAAACAGTGCGGTTTGAAGCACGTCATCTGGTCCACCCTGGAAGACACGCGGAAATGGATTCCGCTCGCCGATCCCCGCATGCCCACCCTTCAGGGGAAATACAAGGTGCCGCACTTCGACGGAAAGGGCGAGGCCGACCGGGCGTTCACGGAGCAAGGCGTCCCGACGACCTTCCTGCTGACTTCCTTTTACTGGGAGAACCTGATCCACTTCGGGATGGGGCCCAAGCCGGGCGCGGACGGGATCCTGTACATCACGATGCCCATGGGGGACAGGAAGCTGCCCGGGATCGCCTCCGAGGACATCGGGAAGTGCGCCTATTCCCTGTTCCGGAAGGGAAACGAGTTCGTCGGCAGGACCGTCGGGATCGCGGGCGACCATCTGACCGGAAAGCAGATGGCGGCCGCGCTCACGAAGGCGCTGGGGCGGGAGGTACGGTACAACGAGGTGTCCCCCGACGCGTACCGCAAGCTCGGATTCCCGGGCGCGGACGACCTCGGGAACATGTTCCAGTTCAAGCGCGATTTCGAGCGCGACTTCTGCGGGGCCCGGAGCCTGGATTTCTCGAGGAGCATCCACCCGTCGATCCACACGTTCGAGAGCTGGCTCGAAGCGAACCGGGGCCGGATCCCGCTCGAGGAGGATGCCCGCAAGGCTTCCGGGGAATAGCGCGGGATGTCCCGTGTGCTCTCCGTCACCGGTCTGCGGAGGCTCTACGGCGATACGGTCGCGGTGGCCGACGTCTCGTTCTCGGTGGGACAGGGCGAGATCGTCGGCCTCCTCGGGCCGAACGGGGCCGGCAAGACGACCATCATCAACATGATCCTGGGCGTCCTCGAGCCGACCTCGGGGACGATCCGCATCGAAGGCGCGGACATCTCGACCCACCGCTCCCGGGCGGTGGAACACGCCAACTTCGCGGCGGTCTACGCCCCGCTCCCCGGCAACCTGACCGTGACCCAGAACCTGCGCGTCTTCGGGATGGTGTACGGGGTGCGGGAGCTCCCGGATCGCATCGAAGCGCTGATCGACCAGTTCGACCTCCGGCGGCTGCGGAACACCAAGTGCGGCGTGCTGTCGTCGGGGGAGCAGACCCGCGTGAGCCTCGCCAAGGCGATGCTCAACCGCCCGCGCCTGCTGCTTCTCGACGAACCGACCGCCTCGCTCGATCCCGCGGTGGCGCGCGACATCCGGTCGCAGGTCCTCGATTTCGTCTCGCGGGACCGGGTGGCCGTGCTCTGGACCACCCACAACATGAGCGAAGTCGCGGACGTCTGCGACCGGGTGCTCTTCCTGTCGCGCGGGAGGATCCTTCTCGAGGGGCCCCCGGCGACCTTGCCCGGGGAACACGGCAAGGAGTCGCTCGAGGAGCTGTTCATCGCGGTGGCGCGCGAGCCGCTCGCGCTCCGGCGGAGCTGAGATCCGGATGCGCGTCCGGCGCGTCGCGGCGCTCGTCCTTCGGCAATATTACCTCGCCCGGGGGAGCCCGGTGCGCGTGCTGCCGATCTTCGCGTGGGTCGCCATCGACATCGTGCTGTGGGGATTCATCACCCGGTATCTCAACACGGTCGCCTCGCCCGGGGTCGATTTCGTCCCGGTGCTCCTGGGCGCCGTCCTCCTCTGGGATTTCTTCACCCGCGTGATGCACGGCGTCGCCATCGCGTTCCTCGAGGATGTCTGGTCGCACAACTTCCTGAACCTCTTCGCGTCGCCGCTCTCGATCCGGGAATACGTCTCCGGGCTCGTGCTGGCCAGCATCGCCACGAGCGCCCTGGGGCTTCTCACGATGGTCGTTCTGGCGGCCGCGGCCTTCGGGCTCTCCTTCTCCGTCTACGGCGTCCTGATCGCGCCGTTCCTCCTTGCGCTCTTCCTGTTCGGGATCGCGCTCGGGATATTCGCCAGCGCCCTGGTGCTCCGGTTCGGGCCCGCCTCCGAGTGGATCGTCTGGCCCGTGCCCGCGTTCCTCACCCCCTTCGCCGCGGTCTTCTATCCCGTTTCCACGCTCCCGGAATGGATGCGGACGGTCGCGTACCTGCTGCCGCCGTCGTACGTGTTCGAGGGGATGCGCGCGGTCGTTTCGGGCGGCGAATTCCGGGGGGCCGCCCTGCTCTCCAGCGTATTCCTCGCCGCGCTGTACATACTGCTGGCGTCCCGGTTTTTCACCCGCGTCCACCGGCATGCGGTCCGCACCGGGCTGCTGGCGCGCTACAGCGCGGAAAGCGTGAACTAGGACCGCCGGGCCGAAACTTTCCCCCGCCGGCGTGCTTCGTATGGGTTCGTGAACCGGATCAAGAGGGAGGAGGGCCGCCGATCGCGATGAACGGCCCGCTGCTGGTCAGCCTGCTGCCGCCCGGACGGAGCCTGGAATCCGCGTCCGCCGCCGCCGGCTCCCCGCTCGCCGTCGCCGTCCTCCTGCTGGCCGGACTCCTCCTGTCCCTGCTCCTTCGACGGCCATGAAACGCGGACGGTCGTCGGTCGCCCTCGTCGTCCTGGCCCTGTCGGCCGCGGCGGCACCGGCCTTCGCCGCCGGACTCTCGATACGGGAGTACCCCGTCCCGCCGGGTTCCCACCCGCACGACGTGGCGCCGGCGCCGGACGGGAGCGTCTGGTACACGGCCCAGCACGCCGGAGCGCTGGGACGGCTCGATCCCGCCACCGGGGAGACGCGCCACTTCCCGCTGGGGCCGGGGTCGAGCCCGCACGGCGTGATCGTCGGACCGGACGGAGCTCCCTGGATCACGGACAGCGGACGGAACGCGATCATCCGCGTGGATCCGAAAACGGAGAGGATCCGGGTCTTCCCGCTCCCGAAGGATCGCGGCGACGCCAACCTCAACACGGCCGCCTTCGACCGCCGAGGGATCCTCTGGTTCACCGGCCAGAACGGCATCTACGGGCGTCTCGATCCGCGCACCGGTCGGATCCGGGTCTTCGACGCTCCCGGGGGCCGCGGTCCCTACGGAATGGCGGCCGCCCCCGACGGGAGCGTCTACTACGCCTCCCTCGCGGGGAACCACGTGGCGCGGATCGACACGGCGACGGGGGCCGCCACGGTGATCGCCCCTCCCACCGCGCGGCAGGGAGCCCGCCGGGTCTGGGCGGATTCGACGGGGCGGATCTGGGTGAGCGAGTGGAACTCGGGGAAGGTCGGGGCGTTCGACCCCCGGACCAGGACGTGGAGCGAGTGGCGTCTCCCGGGGGAATCCCCCCAGGTCTACGCCGTCTACGTCGACGAGAAGGACCGGGTCTGGGTGAGCGACTTCCGGGCGAACGCCCTCGTCCGGTTCGACCCGGATACGGAGAACTTCCTGACGTTTCCGCTCCCGTCCGGGAGCGCGCGCGTCCGCCAGATCCTCGGCCGGAAGGGGGAGGTCTGGGGCGCCGAATCCGGAGCGGACAAGCTCGTGGTGATCCGCTTCCCGTGAGCCGCGCCGAAGCGCGGACTATCGCGCTAGGATGAGGGCCGTCTCGATCGCCGCCGCGACGATGAGCATGGGGAACACGACCGCGAAGTACCGCCGGAAGGAATGCTCCAGGTTCGCCCGGAGCGGTTCGGTTTCCCTCCCCCGCATCCTCCGCACGACCGTCGCGCCGAGCCACAGGCCGTAGGAGGCCGCGATGAGGATCGGCGGTATCTCGAACACTCCGTACGGCAGCAGCTTGAGCGCCGCCTTCGCGTAGCCGGCCCCCTCGACCTCCTGGCGGTACAGCACGCCCAGGCCGAACCCGTTCGAGCTGACGGCGAAAATCGGGACGATTCCGGCGAGCACGCCGGAAGCGACCAGGAAGATCGTCGCCATCACGTTCTGGACGAGGATGTTGAAGTAGAGCACGCCCCCGGCAAGCCCCCCGTAGTTGCCCACGACGACCTGGAAGATCTCGATCATCTGCCGCCGGACGGACAGGGGCGCGACGGTCCCCCCGAGAAAGGAGGCGGCGAAGGCGAGGGAAAGGATCACCATGTACGGCCTGATCGTCCGGTCGAATATCCCCGCGAAATTCATTGGACCTTCCTCTTCTCCCCTGCCAAAAGTACCCGCCGTCACGGGTGGCATCCCTGCGGCTTCCTGCATGATATCGGATTTGTCGTTGAATATTCCCCTCCCGATCTCGTTTCAGTGACGGGGGCGGGTGGAAGTTCGCGCCCCGATCGGCAAAACCGGGCGAAGGGAGCGAATACATGAGAAAGTTCCTTCTGGGATTCCTTGCCATGCTTTCCCTGGCGTCGTTGCTGTCCGGCTGTTTCTACTACCCTTACCCCTATCCGGACGATTATTACGGGAGAGGCCACCGCTACGACCGGGGGGACCACGGGGAGCGGGATCGCGACGACCGGCACTACGATCGCCGCTATTATCGGTGACGCCGATCGGGCGTCGACGTCGAAACCGGGCTCCAGTGCCCGCATCTACCGTATGGGTGAATTCCGATGCCGGAGGGGATCATGGGCAAACGGGCCGCCGACCTGGCCGAACGCTTCAACGCCTTCAACGACGAGGTGATCCGTTTCGTCGAGAAATGCCCCGAGGATGATTGGGGGAAGATCTGTCCGGGAGAACGGTGGCCGGTGGGCGTGGTCGTCCGTCATCTCGCCGCAAGCCATTACGGCGCACTGGGCCTGGCGAAGTTGATGGTCGCGGGGGAGAAATTACCGGATCTCACCCACGACGTGATCGACCAGATGAACGCCAAACATGCCGAAAAGCATCGAAACTGCACCCGGAACGACGTGCTTCGGATCCTGCGGGAGAACGGAAGAGCCGTGGCCGATTTCGTGGGGGCCTTAAGCGAAGCCGACCTGGATCGCGCCGGACACATAGCCGCCGTCGGAGGCGACGTGACGGTCGAACAGGTCGTCACCGTCATCATCCTTGGAAACGGGGGAGAACATTTCACCGACGTGAAAGTCGTCGCCGGGGCGTAGACACCCCGCCCCTGCGGACATCCCCCGCGAAACGGTCAGGGCGTGGAGGTCGGGTTTCCCGAAGCGGCCGGCTCGATGCCCGGGTCGCCGCCGCCGATGTTGAACCCCGCGTCGACGTAGTGCACTTCGCCGGTCACGCCGGATGCCCAGTCCGAGAGAAGGTAAGCGGTGGCGTTCCCCACCTCGTCCTGCGTCACGTTCCGCCGGAGCATCGCCCCGCGGGCGTTCTTCTCCATCAGCTTGCGGAAATCTCCGACGCCGGAGGCGGCCAGCGTTCGGATCGGTCCCGCCGAGACGGCGTTGACGCGGATCCCTTCCGGCCCGAGGTCGAGGGCGAGGTAACGGGTCGACGCTTCGAGGGCCGCCTTCGCCACACCCATCACGTTGTAGTTCGGCACGGCGCGCATCGCACCGAGGTAACTCATCGTCACCATGGCCCCCCCCGGCCCCATCAACCGGGCCGCCCGCCGGGCGCAGGCGATGAAGGAGTAGGCGGATATATCCAGCGCCAGATGGAAGTCGGCGCGCGAGGTGTCCCTGAAATGGCCGCTCAGCGATTCCCGGTTGGCGAAGGCGATGGAGTGCACGAGGAAGTCGATCCGCCCCCACCGATCCGTCGCCTTGGCGAAGAAATCGTCGATCTGCGCGTCGTCGCCGACGTCGAGCGGTTCGACGAAGCTCGCCCGGATCGATTCCGCCAGGGGGAGCACCCGTTTCTTCAGCGCATCGCCGAGATAGTTGAAACCCAGCTCGGCCCCCTCCCGGTGACAGGCCCGGGCCACTCCCCACGCGATCGATTTCTCGTTCGCGACGCCCAGGATCAACCCCCTCTTTCCTTGCAGAATGCCCACGAGACACCCCCAAGTCCGGCAACGCGGTCACAGGCCCCGCGTATGTCCCAGAAGTATACCTGCAATCCCTATACAGGGAATTCTTTTGAAGGGGTCCGCCGACCCCCGGGGGAGCCCGGAGGCATGCACCCCCGGGCGCGGTACGGCAACGACCGTCTACCCCGCTGCCTCCCGGGGTCAGGCGCAGCAGAAGATTATTTCCCGCCCCCCGTGCCGCGATGCGCCCGGTCCCAGGCGTCGTCACCCAGCGGGTTACGGCTCCCAGGGGGACATCAGCTGAAAATAGTTGCCGTCCGGATCCGCGAACGTGGCGATCCACATGTCGCCTTCGCCCATCCGGTACGGTTCCGCCACGACGCGGGTGCCGAGTCCCTTGATCCGCTCGAAATCCCCCTTCACGTCCGGCGTCTCGAGATTCAACAAGATCCGTTCCGGACCCGGGTTCCTCCCCTTCACCTTGTCGTGCGGCCCGACGCCCAGGAAGCAGCCGCCGGCCATGAATCCATAATAGCCGCCCTCCTCCATGTCGGGCCCCTTCCCGAGAACTTCACCGTAGAATTCCGATAGCCTTTTCGGGTCTTCCGAACCGAGCAGGATCGAGCTCAACTTCAGCATGGGATCGCCTCCTTCGCATCCTGGTCCACTCCCCTGTTAGATGGCGTGCGAGGCGTGGATCGATCCGGTCTGGCCATCGAAACCGGGACATCCGGCTCTCCATCTTCTGGTCGACAGGCGGGAATGGACACGATGAAGGCGAATAGTGCTCGGGATGATCCGTTCTCCTTTCCCGCGATGAAAATCCCTCTTCCCATCACAGTTGAATTATCCCGCCTCGCGGGGCTTGCGGGCGGCGTTCCGGGAAGCGGGCGGGTTCCACCGGGTCACCCCACCCGGAGCGAACGCATGGAGATCGATCCCAGCGTCACCTTCTCCGCGAAGAATTCGACCGGCTCCCCCTCCTCCCGCAGGGCCAGGACGTAGAGAAGCGGCAGGTAATGCTCGTTCGTGGGGATCGACAGCCGGGCGATCTCGCCGTGGCGCGGGTAGTCGACGATCGAATCGTGGTCCCCCGCGAGGATCCACTCCTGCAACCTGGAGTCGTACTCGTCGGCCCAGTCGAAGGCCACGTCTTCCGGGACCATCCGGCGCAGATTATGGACCATGTTCCCGCTCCCGACGATCAGGACTCCCCTTTTCCGGAGCCCTTTGAGCTCCCTTCCCAGCTTGTAGTGGAACGCGGCCTCTTTCGTGCGGTCCAGGCTCAGCTGGACGACCGGAATGTCGGCATCCGGGTACATCCGGCGCAGGACGGACCAGCTCCCGTGGTCCAATCCCCATTCCTCGTCGAGGCGGACCGGGGTGGCGCGGACGGCATCCGCAACGAGGCGGGCGAGGTCGGGCGACCCTTTTGCCGGGTACAGCACCTCGTAGAGCGGCCGGGGGAAACCGAGGAAGTCGTGGATCGTTCGCGGCCGCGGCATCGCGGTCACCCGGGTCCCCGCCGTCTCCCAATGGGCCGAGACGCAGAGGATGGCCACCGGCCTCGGCAGGGAGCGTCCGATCCGCGCCCACGCCCGGCTGAACCCGTTCTCCTCGATCGCGTTCATCGGGCTGCCGTGGCCGACGAACAGGACGGGCATCACGAGAGACTTCATGCGGCCCGGCCGGCCGGGACCATGGGGAAGCCGGCGGCCTTCCATCCTTCGACGCCTCCTCCGAGAGCCCTCGTGTTCCGGAACCCATCGTCCCGGAACCTGGCCGCCTGACCGGCGGCGCTGGCCTCAGTGGGTCAGGCGCAGTAGAAAATGATCTCCCGCCCCTTGTCCAGGAACGGCGCCCTCTCACGGAATTCTCCGAACGATATGGCTCCTTCGAGCCGCAATGCCGAATATTTCGCCGGATCCTCGTACGCGCAAACCAATATCGCTTCGTCTTTCAGCACCTTGGACCTTGTCGCTTCAGGCGATACCCGAATGATTTCCGACATGGCTTCCTCCCGCTTTTCCCGGCACGGAACCCCTCTTCCGAACTACCGCTCGCGGCCGGATTTCCATTAATTGGATGCCCGGGGCGCGCCCGGCGTTTGCGCCGGCGGCGTCCGATTCGCCCGGACGACGGATCTGCCGCGGGCAAAGTGGAATCCAATTCATACGGAAGGAACCGGAGGAGCCCATGGAATCGGAACGGAACGAGTATGCGGCATCCGTCGGCCTGCTGATCCTGCGGCTGGGGATCGGCGGATACCTGGTCACCCACGGCTGGGGGAAGGTGCAGATGCTTCTGGCGGGCGCCGGGGGCCAGTTCGGCGACCCGATCGGCCTGGGGCCCACGGCGAGCCTGGTCCTGGTCGCCACCGCCGAGTTTCTCTGCGCGCTGCTGATCATCGTCGGACTCGGGACGCGCTTCGCGGCCGTGCCGGTCGTCATCTCGATGTCGGTGGCCGCGTTCGTGGTCCACGCGCGGGATCCCTGGACGATGGAGACGGCCGCCAGGGCGTTCATGGCGGGCACGTCGAAGACGTGGTTCGCCAAGGAACCGGCGCTGCTGTACCTGGTCCCCTTCCTGGCCCTGGTCTTTACGGGCGGGGGAATGTTCTCTCTGGACCGTTGGATCGCGCTGCGGGGGAACCGGGGGCGGGAGAGCACGCTCCGGAATTCCGAGCGACTCGAGAAGCGTTCGGCGGCCTGACGTCCGGCCGGCGTCCATCCCCCATAATCTTCAAAACTTTTCCGCCAGGAATAAGACGTACCGCAGGAACCCCGAGTCGAATCCCGCCTTGATGTGCAGGGCCGCGGGGAACTGCTCCTTGATCAGCCGGAGCCCGTCCCGTCCCAGCTTCATTCCTTTCCAGACGAACCGCGGGATATCTTCCATCGAAAGTTCGCCGATCGCCCGGATCGCCTGTTCGTACCCGTACTCCCAGTTCCTCCGGATCGCGTGGTTCAGGTCGGTCTCTTCCAGCAGGCGAAGGCCGTTCCGGCCGAGCCAGCTTCGATATCGTTCGGGCGTCGCCAGGTCCGGAATCGCCCAGTACCTCATGAATGGGTGCAGAACCAATTCCTCCTGCGTCCGGTTCAATCCTTCCCGCCTGCACCAGGCCAGCAGAAGGAACCTCCCCCCCGGATTCACAACCCGCGCGATCTTTTCGACCGCCTTCTCCTTGTCCGGCAGGTAGCACTCCGCGTCGAGGAAGGAGACCGCGTCGAACCGTTCGCCGAGCTCGTCGATCCGCATCACGTCGTGCCGCAGGAACCGCAGGTTCGGCTTCCGGTACCGCCGGGCGTGGGATAGCTGCGAGCGCGAAATGTCGATCCCGAGAACGTCGCCCGCGGTGTTCTCCGCCAGGACGTTCGCGAATCCGCCCCTTCCGCAGGCGAGGTCCGCCGCCTTCCTCGCCTCCCCGATCCGCAGCGCCTCCAGGTACCTGCGGTGGGTATTGGCGAACGCGGCCGCGCGGCTCTCGTTTTCGTCCGTAAAGATCGCGAAATGGAAGAAGTCGTCCCAGTATTCGGCGTACAGGTCGCTCACCGCCGCGAACATCCGCTCCATGCTCTCTTCGTGGTGCTCCCGGAAATACCGGAAGCTCTCCGCGAACTCCCCTCCCGCGCCCATGGCCGTGCCTCCGTCGCCCGTGGCGGGGCGGCGGCCGTATACTCCGCCGTCTCCCCGCAATAAGATGCCCCGGGCGGCGCGCCTGCTCCCTCTTACCGGCCGCCGGATTATGATGGAGGGGCAAAACGGAGGGAGGGACACCGATGGCGAAACCGGTCTGCCCCTGGTGGCTCGGCTGGTTCCTGGCTCACCCGTGGCGCCGCCGGATCCACAACCCCGCCGGAATCCTTCGTCCCTATATCTCCGAGGGGATGACCGTGCTGGAGCCCGGCCCAGGGATGGGGTTTTTCACGATGGAGCTCGCCCGCCTGGCGGGCCCCACGGGGCGGGTCGTTGCGGTCGACGTGCAGCCGCGCATGCTGGAGGGAGTCCGGCGCCGGGCCGAAGGCCGGCTCCTGCTGGCCGAACCGCGCCTCGAAGTGTCGGAGGCCGAATTTATGAAAACCGTGGATGCGGCCGGGAAACACGGCCTGCGCGCGGATCGCCGCCTTTCGGTCCCGTGGTGCCGGGCCGCCCTGCTGGTCAAGGGACCGTGACCCGTCCCGGGAAACCGGCGATTCCCCCGGAAGAGTCCGGGACGGTCCGGCGTCAGATCCGCGCTCTCCTCGCGGACGGCCCCATGACAGCCCTGGAGATCTCGGCCGCCGTCCGCCGGCCGGAGAAGGAGATCGCCGGCCACCTAGAACACCTCCGGAAGAGCCTGCGGTCCGAGGGGCGCCGCCTGGTCCAGATACCCGCGGAGTGTCGGGAATGCGGGTTCGTCTTCCGGAAGCGGGAGCGGCTCCGAACGCCGAGTCGATGCCCCGTCTGCAGGGGGGAGTCGATCGCCGATCCGTCGTTTCGCCTGGAATAAGGTTCCGGCTCACTCGCCGATGACCTTGACCAGTACGCGCTTTCGCCGCCCTCCGTCGAACTCGCCATAGAAGACCTTCACCTTCCCCCCTTCATGGCTTCACGGATCGGCGCACGGAATCGCCAGGGCCCGCATCTTCGAAGCATCATAAACGACGCCGTCGCGAACGCCGCCGGGAACCCGACTACAAGTCGATGAAGCTCAACATGATGCGCCGGCGGCCGGTCAACGTCGCTCGGGATACGATTATCGGGTCATTGGCCCGGCTTCCGATTTTCCGGCGGCCTTACCCGCGAAGGATGACGGCGGCGACCAGCGCGCAGAATCCCAGCGCCAGGGCGATTTTCGGAAGGACCACCTTGGACCGTTCGCGGATCGTGCCGGTTTTTCCGGAGAGAAGACCTTCCGCGGCAACCTCGCAGACCCCCGGGATGGAGGAGCACGACCGGGTCTTCGGACATACGGCGAAGACCACCAGCATGACGGCGGTGAGACCGGCCTTCAGGAGGATGTACCGGCCGGCCGCCGTGCCCCAGAGGGCCTCCCGGGTCCCCAGGAGCAGGTACGCCTTGGCGACTCCCGTCGCGAGCAGGAGGGCGATGGCGCCTCCCACCAGCTTCCGGAACCGGGCCTCCATCAGCGCAAGAAGGTAGGCGCTCTGGAAGCTGACTTCGTTGTTCCGGAAGACCGGATCCAGGACGACGATGTGGAAGATCATCCCCCCGAGCCACGCAACGACGGCCAGGAGGTGGGCGACGGTCAACGCGATCGAAAGAATTTCCACGGGAACTCCCCTTTCCCTGCCATGCCTCCAACCGGGGACCGCGGCACCATCAAGGCGTGGACTGTCCTACGGCGCCAGGTCCCGGGTCCTTTCTCCCATCATCCGCGGAACCCCCGGGGAGTTCATTGACCGGCATCAATTGCCGGTTTGATTGTGTTAACAAAAAAAGGGCTACGGTCTCCCGTAATCCCTCGGCTTGATTTGGTAGCGGGGCCAGGATTTGAACCTGCGACCTTCGGGTGGATGTCGACAAGAATTATTTAGTAATACCCGCGAGAAAATCTCCGACGGCTTGTACGACGATCCCCATCGTATCCGCCAGTTTGTTCATGTAGAGACCGAAATGGCGTCGATCCCCGGTGAGAAACTGTGTTGCCTTGCATCGTTGCGCCGAGGCGAATACGGGCCGGTCTTTCTCGGGAAGCAAAAGCGTGCACCGCTCTCCCGCCACATCGGGAACAAGGCGGACGATCCGCAGAATTTCCGACAAACGCCCAAGAGCCGCCGGATGTTTCCTTTCCAGGTTCAGGCGCGCCTCCGCAAGACAGTACGCGCTGGTCACCACCTCCCAATTCCCCGCTGCCGCCGGTTCGATGACGAGGGACGCCTTTCCTCCCGGGTTGTGAGCGGCGGT
>JACRNP010000084.1 GCA_016234845.1 Deltaproteobacteria bacterium
GTACGACGATATCGCTCAAGGATCATGCGTTTATTGCCGGAGAGCGGAAAAGAAGAAGGAGGATCCGATGCAAGGAAGGGGAGCGAAGGTTTCGCGCAGAAATTTCCTCATGTTATCGGGAATGACGGCGGCTGGTGCGGCCGGGGTGCTCGGGAGGGGGCTGCCTGGGGGTCTTTCGGGCCCGCGGGAGGCGTTCGCGAAGGAGGACCGGAAAGAGGGGATGAGCGGCAGCAAGATACTGTTTTTGACGTATACGCCGCGGTCGGATTCGGAAGAGCGCGGGTACGGTCCATGGCTGCGCAAGGTGGACAATCCGTTTTTCAACAGCGTGCCGGGAATTGCGCATTACACCAATTGGAAGGTGGTCAAGGGCGGTAGTGAAGCCAATCCCTGGACGTATTTCGATTTCCTGCGGCTTGAGGATGGAGTGACATTCGAGACGGTATGGGGGAATGCGGATCTCTCGAAATTCGCGGCGGGGTGGACCAAATTGTGGGGGCGTGAGCCGGACGCCACGGACATGGCCATCAATTACCAGGTGCACATGGCTACCCTTTTAAAGCCCGGCAACCTGGACACGGCGCAGCTGACCGCGGTCGTCCTGTCGCCGGACCCGGCAGCTCTACCGGCCGACGCGGCCCTTTTTAAGATTGAGAAGCATATCCTGGGGAAGGCTGTGAGCGGACAGATCGCCGTCGTAGGCCTCGAACTGGCTAAGGGAGCCTATTCGCCGTCCTGGGGAAAGCAGATCCTCGTTGCGGAATGCGTCGCGTCTCCGAGGTGAGGAATGGCACGATGATTCTGTAATCTTTCGAGAGGCGGCGAGAGCATCTCTTTGCCTCTCTCAACTTGCAGGTTACATTCGTCACGCTTGCGGCGCCGGGAATCGGATTGCCCGGGTCCGGCCTGCAGAACGTCGACAGTAAGGCGAAGGAGGAAGGAGGCAATGCCGGTTAGAATTTCTTTACGGCCTCCTGCAGCAGTTCACGGGTCCGCCCGTCGAACCAGCAGTCGAGCAACGATTCGATCTTCGCTGCGTGATGCTTCCGGTGTCGGACACGAATGGCCTCGACCCGGTTGGCCTTGATCGCGGCAAAAGCCATCGGAGGCAAGCGGCAAAGGCCTTCCATCCTCTCCAGTGCGATCCTCTCGACGTCTTCTTTCGGGTGGATTTCGTTCAGAATCCCGAATCTTTCAGCCTCCACGGAATCGAACAGCTCACCGTTATAAAGAACGTCCGTGGCAATTCGATCGCCCGTGATCTGTCGAAGCGTCATATCGGCCAGGTACGGAACCGGGAGCCCCAGGGTAATCTCGTTCAAGCCGAACAGCGTCCTTCCGGATGCCGCGTACCGGTAGTCACAGGCAAGCAGAAAGGTGGTTCCTGCGCCAATGCAATGGCCCTTCACGGCGCAAGCGGTGGGGATCGGGAGCGTGTACAGGTCCAGGAGGATCCGGTCGTACCGGTGGAACAGATCCCCGAGGCTGTCCCGGTCCATTTCCAGGAGTTTCGGGAGATCGAACCCGATGCAGAAGAACTTTTCTCCCCCCGCGAGCACCATGCCCCTGCATTCGCCGGCGACCTTTCGTAGGAGGTCGGTCAGCTCCACTGCCAGATCGGGACTGACGGCGTTGGTCACTCCGTTATCGAAACGGAGTACGCCGATGTTATTCCGGTTTTCCTGCTTGACGAGCCCCATGATCTCATCCATCCCCGGTCGAACGACAAGGTTCCGACCGAACCTGCCTACGCGGATACCCGGATCCTGCGTAAAAGGATACTACGTTGCGAATCTCTGCGGGTGTTCCCCCCGGAAATCCACTGAGCCACTTCGTCCTTCGGATCGGTTATCCTTTTCCGGGGCGAACCGGCCTGAACCGCCGGGGCGGCACCCGTCATCCATTGGAGTGGCAAGGAATCGACGCGGAACGGAGCATCCGATGAGATATCGACCGGTTTCGATGGGAATCGCCGCGGCCGCGCTGTTCGCCGCGATCGCGGGGGGAGCGACTCCCTCCGCAGGGGAGGAAGCGTTGGTCGAAAAATACGTGCTCGGCAACGGCCTGACGGTGGTGATCCGCCCGAACCCGTCGTCGCCGGTGGTGGCGGTGCAGGCGTGGGTCAAGGCGGGAAGCACCACCGAAGCGGAGGACCGTGCGGGGATGTCCCACATCCTCGAGCACATGGCGTTCAAGGGGACGAAGCGCAGGGGGCCGGGCGAGATCGCCCGGGAGGTGGAAGGCGTGGGCGGCGAGATCAACGCCTACACCAGCTTCGACCAGACGGTCTACCACATCACGATCTCCGGGCGGTTCCTCGAGAACGCCCTCGACATCCTCTCCGACACGCTGGAGAACTCGGTCTTCGACGCCGGGGAGCTCTCCCGGGAGCTCGAGGTCATCCTCGAGGAGGTCCGGATGAACGAGGACAACCCGGGGAGGGTGATGTCGAAGGCCCTGTTCCGCGAGTCGTACCGGGTCCACCCGTACGGCCGGCCGGTCATCGGGTACGTGGACACCATCCGGAAGACCACGCGGGACGACCTGGTCGACTACTTCGACACCTGGTACGTCCCGGGGAACATGGTCCTGGTGATCGCCGGCGGGGTGGACCCGAAGGCGTCCCGCCCGATGATCGAGAGGACGTTCGGCAGGCTTCCATCGCGCCCCGTACCGGAGGTGAAGCTCCCCGCGGAGCCTCGGCAGGACGGGTTGCGCGTGGTCCTGAAGGAGAAGGACGCCCGCCGGGTGTACCTGGAGATGGGGTTCCACGGGCCGTCGATGTCCGACCCGGACGTCTACGCGTGGGACCTCCTGTCGATGATCCTCGGCAACGGCGAGACGTCGCGGCTGTACCGCCAGGTCAAGGACCGGAAAGGGCTGGTCGACTCGGTGTACGCGTCGGCGTACACGCCGAGGGACCCGGGGCTCCTCTTCGTCGGGGGGACGCTGTCCCCCGACAAGGCGAAGGAGGCGTTGCGGGAGATGCTCCTTACGACGTTCCGGGCCGCCGCCGCCCCCCCGGAAGGCCCCGAGCTTTCGCGCGCCAAGACCTCCACCGAGACCGACTTCCTCTATTCGCTCGAGTCGCAGTCCGCCCTGGCCCGCCACGTGGGATTCTATGAAACCACCCTGAACGACGCGTCGTTCGAGCGGATCTACCTTCGGAAGATCCGCGCGGTGACCGCGGAGGACATCCACGCGGTCGCGGGGAAGTATCTCGTCCCGGAGAACCTGACCGTCGCGGCGGTCCTTCCTTCGGGGCAGGCGGGGGTCCTCACCGGGGAGGACGTCCGGGTGATCGTCCGCGAGGCGCGGGAAGCCGCCTTCGCCCCGCCCCCGGGCGCGGAGAGGAAGCCGTCCGTCGTGAAGGAGGTCCTGCAAAACGGGATCCGGGTGATCGTGCGGGAGAACCGCGCGGTGCCCGTGGTCGCGGTGGAGGCCGGGTTCCTTGCGGGGGTCCGCGGGGAGCCGAAGGAGAAGGGGGGGGTTTCCAGCCTGACCGCGGGGATGCTGACGAAGGGCACGAATCGCCGCTCGGCGCGCGACATATCGGAGGCGATCGAGAACATGGGGGCCGAACTTTCCGGCTATTCGGGGAGGAACTCGTTCGGCCTGCAGGGAAAATTCCTGCGCCGGGACTTCGAGACGGGGTTCCGCCTGTTCGCCGAATCGCTCCGCGAGCCCGCCTTCCCGGCGGAGGAGCTGGAGAAGAAGCGGCGGGAAACGCTGGGGGCGCTCAAGCAGCAGAAGGACCAGCTGACCCAATGGACGTTCCTCCTCTTCCTCGGCGCCCATTACGGCGACCACCCGTACGCGCGGAATCCGGCCGGAACCGAGAATTCCGTCCTCTCGATGACGCCGGCGGACCTGAAAGGCTTCTACGAGCGGTGGGCCGATCCGCGAAACATGGTGATATCGGTGTCGGGAGACATCGGCGCGGCGGAAGCGCTGGACGCGGTCCGCCAGGCGTTCGGGGATTTCCCGCCGCGGCCTTCGTACCGTCCGCTGGGCGCCCTGCCGGTGGCCCCGCTCGACGCGATCCGCAGGGTCGAGGAACGGCGGGAGAAGCAGCAGGCGCACTTCGTGATCGGCTACCCGGGGGCCCGGTTCACCGACCCGGACCGGTACGCGCTAGACGTCCTCGGATCGGCGCTGGCCGGAATGGGCGGCCGGCTCTTCGTCAACCTGCGGGACAGGAAGTCGCTGGCGTATTCGGTCACCTCCTTCTCCTCGGAGCAGGTCGACCCGGGATTCTTCGCCTTCTACATGGGGACCAGCGCCGAGAAGCTCGACGGCGCGATCGAGGACACCCTGAAGGAGATCGGCGAGGTGAAGCGGGACGGGGTCACGCAGGAAGAGCTCGACCGGGCGAAGAAGTGGATGATCGGCAGCTACGAGATCGGCCTGCAGAGCAACTCCTCGTACGCCGACAAGATGGTTTATAACGAGTTGTACGGAGTCGGGTACGAGGAGACCTTCGCGGCGCCGGAGAAGATCGCCGCGGTGACGTTGTCCGAGGTGAACCGGCTCGCCGCCACCGTCCTCGACGTCGAAAAGTACACGATCGCGATCCTTCGGGGGAAATAGGCGTACTCCATGGCACGCAAGATGCGTTTCAACACGATAAGGAAAGGAAGAGGCGCTATTCCGCCATAAATTGTTGCCGCCATCTTCCTGCCTGCAACGTTGTATTGCGAACAAGGAGGTCCGAGGATGGCAAAGGTTTCCCGGTCGGTTCCTCTCGTTGCCCTGTTCGGGGCGATGATCTCCCTCGCCGCATCCGCTTCACCCCTCGCGCCGGCGGCTTTCGCCATGGAGGCGGTCGATTTTCCCCAGGCGGTCGCCCGGGCCCTCGAAGGCAACGCGTTCGTCTCGGTTGCGGCGGAGGAGGCGGCCGCCGCGCGAAACGACGTGGCGGCCGCCCGGGGAAACCTTCTCCCCGCCCTCCGGTTCAGGGAGGAATTCGTCCGTACCTCGGTTCCCGGCGAGGCGTTCGCCCTCAAGATGAACCAGGAGAAGCTTGCCGCGTCCGATTTCCTCGACGTGCGGAACTTCAACAGCCCTCCGCCGCGGAACGATTTCATCGCCGCGGTCACACTCGACCAGCCGTTGTTCGCTCCGAAGGCGTGGATCGGCTACGGGATGGCCCGGCGGGAAGCCGACGCGAAGTCCCTCGATCTCCGGCGAAGGAGGGAGGACGCGGTATTCGCGGTCGTGTCGTCCTACCTCGACGTCCTGACGGCGCGGCGGTTCATCGAGGTGGCGGTTCAGGGTGTGGCCGACGCGCGGGAGCACCTGCGGATCGCGGAGAGCCTTGAAGCGGCGGGAATGGGGCTAGCGTCCGACGTCCTCCGGGCGAAGGTGGCGGTCGCGGCGGCGGAGAGCGGGAAGGTGACGGCGGAGAGCCGGCTGGAGTTGGCGCGCCGCGGGCTCTCCCTCGCGATGGGGGAGCCGGGAGCGCCCCCGGTGGATGCGGGCGGCGCCATGCCCGAGTTTCCCGAACCGGAGACCGCCGGCCCGGGAACGGAGGCGCCGGGCGGCCGGCCGGACCTGCGCGCCATGTCGCTGCGCGTGGAGAACGCCGGGAGCGGCATCCGCCTCGGGAGGTCGGGTTACCTGCCGGTGGTCGGGCTTGCGGCGGCGTACCAGGTGGACGGGGAAGAGTCCCCGTTTTCCTCCGACAACCGGACGTGGAAAGTCGGCGTGGGGCTGACGTGGAATCTGTTCGACGGGATGCGCCGGGAGGCGGAGATCGCGAAGGCCGGCGCCGAGCGGAGGCGGGCGCAGGCGCTGTACCGCGGAATGCGGGACCGGGCGGCGTTCGAGGCCGCCCGGGCCGCCCTCGGGGTGCGGGAGGCCGGCCTCCGCGCGGAGATCGCGCGCGCCGCGCTTGCCTCCGCGGAGGAGGGGGTGCGCCTTCTCAAGTCCCGGTACGAGAATCAGCTCGGCCGGATGGCGGATCTCCTGGACGCGCAGACGGCCCTGGACGCCGCGCGCGCCGAATGGGTCCGCGCGGAAAACGACGTGCGGCTCTCCCGCGCGCAACGGCTGTACGCCTCCGGCGGGCTGCTCGCCTTCGCCGCGGCGTCCGGGGGAGACGGAAAGGAGAGGATCCGGTGAACGGGGCGACGACGATGTCTTCGATCGGCAAGCGGGCGGCGGTGGCCGTCGCGGCGGTTTCGGTGCTCCTGCTTCTATCCTCCTGCGGCGGGAAGGAGAAACCGGCTCTTCCCTCGCCGCGTCCCGTGGTGCGGGACGTCGAGGTGATCGTGGTCCGCCCGTCGGTCCGGGAGACGACGGCCGAGGCGATCGGGACGGTCCGCGCGAAGGCGACCGCGTCGGTCGCGCCGCAGGTGATGGGGCGACTGACCGCGGTACCGGTCGTGGAGGGGTCGATGGTGCAGGCCGGGGCGATCCTCGCGACGATCGACGACGCGACGGTCCGCGCGCAGCTCGCCGCGGCGGAAGGGTCGGTCGCGGAAGCCGAGGCGGCCGCCGAAGAGGCCGACCGTGCCGTTTCCCAGGCGGAGGCCGGGTTGGCCCTCGCGGAGAAGACGTACGGACGGTACCGGAAGCTGCTGGACGGGAAGGTGGTCACGCAGCAGGAGTTCGACGAGGTCGAGATGCGGCGCACATTGGCGGTGAAGGACCTCGAGCGGGCGCAGCAGAGGAGGGTGCAGGCGGGAGCGAAGGTCGCCCAGGCCCGCGGGCAGGCCGACGCCGCGAGGGCCGCCGTCGCGTGGACGAAGGTGACCGCTCCCTTCGCCGGGGTGGTCGTCGAGAAGCGCGCGGATGCCGGGTCGATGGCCGTTCCCGGGGTTCCGCTGTTCGTCATCGAGGATCCGCGCCGGCACCGCATCGAGGCCGCCGTCTCCGAGACGCACCTCCCGTTGCTCCGGAAGGGCGCGCCGATCCGGGTGATCCTCGACGCCGACCCGGGGAAACCGGTCCGCGCCGTCGTCACCGAGGTCGTTCCGTCCGTCGACCCGTCGACCCGGACGTTCGTCGTGAAGGCGGATCTCCCCCCGGGGACCGCCCGGTCCGGACAGTCCGGCAAGGTCCGTTTCTCCGCCGGGAAAGGCCCGGTCCTCGCCGTTCCGAAGCGGGCCGTTACCCGCGCCGGCGGTTCCGACGGACTGTTCACGGTCGGCGTCCCGGACAACGTGGCGCGCCTTTCGGTCGTAACCCTCGGCGCGGAGTCGGGGGACCTGGTGGAAATCCTCTCCGGCATCGAGGACGGGGCGCGGATCGCCCTGTCGCCGGTCGATCGCCTCTCCGACGGCGCGAGGGTGGAGGTCCGCCGGTGAACTCCTCCGGTCCGCACCGTACCCGCGGGATCGCCGGCCGGATCGCGGCCGCCTTCATCGGGTCCCGCCTGACGCCGCTGGTCGTCATCGCTTCGGTCCTGCTCGGCGTGGGCGCCGTGCTGCTCCTTCCGCGGGAGGAGGAGCCGCAGATCGTGGTGCCGATGGTCGACGTCTTCGTGCAGATGCCCGGGGCGTCGGCGAGCGAGGTGGAGAACCGGGTCACCCGGCCGATGGAGAAGCTCCTGTGGGAGATCCCGGGGGTGGAGTACATCTACTCCACGACGTCGCCCGGGCAGTCGATGGCGGTCGTCCGGTTCAAGGTGGGGGAGGACGAGGAGAAGAGCATCGTCCGCCTGAACCAGAAGATGTACGCGAACTTCGATCTGATCCCGCCCGGCGCAACGAAGCCGCTGGTCAAGCCCCGCTCCATCGACGACGTCCCGATTCTCGCGGTCACGCTCTCCTCCGACCGCCACGACCCGTTCTCCCTGCGACGGATCGCGCAGCAGCTCCACGACCAGGTGAAATCGGTCCCCGACGTCTCCGAAGTGAAGATCATCGGCGGCCAGCGACGCCATCTCCGGGTGCTGCTCGACCCGGCCCGGATGGCGGCGCGCGGCGTCGCCCCGGCCGGCCTCGCGGGAATGGTGCTGCAGGCGAACCGGCAGCTCTCCTCCGGGAGCGTCGCGGCGGGGAACCGGGAGTTCCGGGTCGAGACGGGCGGGTTGCTGCGCACGGCCGAAGACGTGGGACAGGTGGTGGCGGGCGTCGCGGGGGGACGTCCCGTCTATCTCCGGGACGTGGCGCAGATCCTGGACGGGCCGGAGGAGCCGGTCGACTACGTCTTCTTCGGGAACGGGGCCGCGGCGAAGGCGGGCGACGTCGCGGCGCGCCCCGCCGTGACGCTCTCGGTCGCCAAGCGGAAGGGGACGAACGCGACGATCGTGGCGGACCGGGTCCTCGCGAAGATCGAAGCGCTCAGAGGGACCCTCGTCCCGGCCGACGTTCAGGCGTCGGTCACGCGGAACTACGGCGAGACGGCCGCGGAGAAGTCGAACGAGCTCCTCCTTCACATGCTGATCGCCGTCGTCTCGGTGTCGATCCTCATCTGGATCACCCTCGGGTTCCGCGAGGCCGGGATCGTGGCGACCGCCATCCCCGTGACCCTCGCCCTCACCCTAACCGTCTTCTACCTCACCGGGTACACGCTGAACCGGGTGACGCTCTTCGCGCTGATATTCTCCATCGGCATCCTCGTGGACGACGCGATCGTCGTGGTCGAAAACATCGTCCGCCACTACCGGCTTCCGGAAAACCGGGGCCGCTCCGTGACCGAAATCGCCGTCGAGGCGGTGGACGAGGTGGGGAACCCCACGATCCTCGCCACCTTCGCCGTCATCGCGGCGATCCTCCCGATGGCGTTCGTCCGGGGGCTGATGGGCCCCTACATGCGGCCGATCCCGGTGGGCGCCACGGCGGCGATGCTCTTCTCGCTCCTCGTCGCCTTCGTCGTCACTCCCTGGGCCGGGGTACGCCTGCTCCGGAAGGACGCCGGGGCGCAGGATCACGCGGTCGAGGGGAGGACGACCCTTCTCTACCGCGAGGTGATGGGGCGCCTTCTCCACAGGCCCGCATGGCGGTACGGCTTCCTGTCCCTGGTCGTCGTCCTGCTGCTCGGTTCCGCGTCGCTCGTCGCGCTCCGCTGGGTGCAGGTGAAGATGCTCCCGTTCGACAACAAGAGCGAATTCCAGGTGGTGGTCGACATGCCGGAAGGTTCGACGCTCGAGCGCACCGCGGCGGCGACGCGGGAGATCGGCGCCGTCGTGGCGGCGGTCCCCGAAGTCTTGAACTACCAGATGTACGTCGGGACCTCCTCCCCGTACAACTTCAACGGGCTGGTGCGGCACTACTTCCTCCGGCGCGGCCCGAACGTGGCCGACCTCCAGGTGAACCTCGTTCCGAAGGGGGAGCGCAAGGCCCAGAGCCACGACATCGCCAAACGGGTCCGGCCGGCGATCCGGGCGGCCGCCGCGCGCTACGGCGCGAACGTGAAGGTGTCCGAGGTCCCCCCGGGGCCTCCGGTCCTCCAGACGCTGGTGGCCGAGGTGTACGGCCCCGACTACGCCGGGCAGATCGAGGTGGCGCGCAAGGTCCGGGAGATTCTTTCCGGGACGGAAGGAGTCGTCGACGTCGACTGGTACGTGGAGGACGACCAGCCGCGGTACCGGTTCGAGGTCGACTCGGCGAAGGCCGCCGTAAACGGCGTCTCCACGGAGCAGGTGGCCGAGACGCTGCGTCTCGCCGTGGACGGGGCGGGCGCCGGATTGCTCCACCGGGCGGGGGAGAAGGAGGACGTCCCGATCGTCCTGCGGCTCCCGCGGGCGGACCGGTCGAAGCTGGAGAGCCTGAAGCAGGTCCGGGTGATGGGCCGCCAGGGGAACCTCGTCCCGCTGGGCGAACTCGCCCGGGTCGTCGAGGAGACGGCGGAGAAGAGCATCTACCACAAGAACCTGATGCCCGTGGTGTACGTGACCGCCGACGTGGCCGGCGCGGTGGAAAGTCCCGTGTACGCCATCCTGTCCATCGACAGGGAGCTCGACCGGTTTACGCTCCCCGGCGGGTACCGGCTCGAGCGGCACGTGGCGGCCCAGCCGGAGAGCGACCGGAAGATCGCGATGAAGTGGGACGGCGAGTGGCACATCACCTACGAGGTGTTCCGCGACCTGGGGCTGGCGTTCGCCGCGGTGCTCGTGCTGATCTACATCCTGGTGGTCGGGTGGTTCCAGTCGTTCCGCACGCCGGTCGCGATCATGGCCGCGATCCCGTTCTCCCTCGTGGGGATCCTCCCCGCGCACGCGCTGATGGGGGCCTTCTTCACCGCCACCTCGATGATCGGGTTCATCGCGGGGGCCGGGATCGTCGTGCGGAACTCGATCATCCTCGTGGATTTCGTGGAGCTGCGCCTGGCGCAGGGGATGCCGCTCGACCAGGCGGTGATCGACGCCGGCGCCGTGCGGTTCCGCCCGATGCTGCTGACGGCCGCGGCGGTGATCGTGGGGGCGTCGGTCATCCTGTTCGACCCCATCTTCCAGGGGCTGGCGATCTCTCTGATGGCGGGGGAGGTGGCGTCGCTGCTGCTGTCGCGGATGACGGTGCCGATCCTCTTCTTCATGAGCGAGAGCCGCAGGCACGCCGGATAAGGGCACTTCCAGCGGAAGGGATGGGGCGTCCCTGAGCCCGGCTATCGCGTCGCGGGGATCTTCTTCAGGTTCTCGAGCTGCTTGGCCGCGGTCCGGACGGAGCGGGACGCCTCCTCGTTGGACGGGTCGTACGACAGGATCGTCTTCCACTGGGGGATGGCCGCCTCGATGTTCCCCTTTCGATACTCGAGGAGCCCTTTCGCCATCAGATTCGCCGAGAGCCGGTCGAGCAGGGCCTGGATTTCCGCGCGCGTGAACGGAATCTCCTTCGCCCGGACGGCAGGGTGCCCGATGTGGCGAAGGGTTCCCATCCACCGCCTCCCGGCGTCCTCCCACTTCCCCTGCGCGTACGCCGCGTCGCCGTTCTTCTTGAGCGCCTGGAGCGCCCCCTCGAATTCCCGGGCCACCCCGGCGTGCCCCGGCTGCTCCTTCCACGCGGCGGTGAACCGCTCCAGCGCGAGCTCATGCCCTCCCTCCTGCAGCGCCGCCATCCCTTCCGCGAACGTCTTGTCGGCCATCGATACCGGAGGAGGGGAGACGGGTGCGGGGGGCTTCGAGGGCGTGATCCACGGCGACTTGCTCTTCAGCCAGGCGCAGCCGGTGAACGCAAGGCAGGCGAGAAGCAGCAGCGGGATCCCGCGGCGGCGGCGGCGGATCCTCAAAGCGCCATGCTCTTCAGGGTGGTCTCGTCCGCCGGGGGAAGCTCACGGACCATCTTCGCGAACGCCCCGGCCAGCGACGGGGAGAACTGCGTGCCGCTGAACCGTAGGATCTCCTCGAGCGCGTCCTCCGTGTCGAGCGCCTGCCGGTACGGCCGATCGGTCGTCATCGCGTCGAACGCGTCCGCCAGCGCGATGATCTGCGCGTGGATCGGGATGTCGTCCCCCTTCTTCCCGTCCGGGTACCCCTCCCCGTTGTACCATTCGTGGTGCGCGCGGACCACCGGGATGTACCGGTGGAGGAACGGCGCCATCCGGAGGATGTCGGTGCCGTCCGTGGGGTGGCTCCGCATCCGCTCCTCCTCGTCGCGGGAGAGGCGCTCCTCCTTCCGGAGCACGTCGTCCGGGGTCTGGATCTTCCCGAGGTCGTGGAAGATCGCCGCGCGCTCGAGGTCGGTCAGCTCGGCCTCGTCCATCCCGAGTCGCCGTCCCAGCTCGCAGGAGAGCCGGGCGACGCGGGTGGAGTGTCCCAGCGTGTACGGGTCGCGCGCGTCCAGCGACGCGGCGATGACGCGGACCATGCCGATGTACGCCTCCTCGAGCTGGCGGGCCTGCTTCTCGAGGCCGCTCTTCTGGGCCAGGATCGTCTCCGCCATCCGGTTGAAGTTCCGGGTGAGGTCGGCCAGTTCGTCGGTGCCGGCTTCCGGGATGGGCCGGAACCCCTCCCCCCTTCCCAGCGAGAGGACTCCCTCGTGGAGACGCTTGACCGGCGTGGTGATGAGGGACGCCAGCAGCAGCGTGCCGAAGAACGCCAGACCGAGGATGACCGACGCGGCGATGATGATGGCGCGGTGGATGGAGCGGTGCGCGGCCGCGAGCGTCTCCGTGGTGAGGGCCAGGGTCGCGGTCCCCACGTTCTTTCCGGCGAACCGGATCGGCGTGTTGAACTCCATCAGGGTGCGCCCGCCCCGGATCACCTCGTCGGCCCGGGTGTCGGAGAAGGTGCCGAGGGCGGTCTGCCGCGCGGACGGTTCGAACGGCTTCCCGCGCTCCCCGACCCGGTCGTGGGCGACGATCACGTCCCCGGCATCCCGGATCGAGACGAAGGCGATGTCGGGGGCGCTCGCGCGGGTCTCCGCGGCCAGCCGGTCGAGGCCGAGGCGGTCGTTCGACAGCAGGGAGTACCCCGCGGAAAGGGCCACCACGCGGGAGATGGCGGCGCCCCGCTGCAGGAGGTCCCTGCGCAGGGCGAAGTCGGTGATCCCGGTGACCGCCCAGGCCACGGTGACGATGAGCAGGAAGACCAGGGGGAGGAGGAAACCGAACAGTTTCATTCGGATCCCGGGGGAAAACCGTCCCTTGCCCTGCCCCACCGGCCGGATGGCTTCTACATTCTTCATGCGGGTCTCTTCAAGGAAGATATATTATATGGATGCCCCCCGGGTAGCAAAGGATCCCGTCGTGAAGAATCGGGACCCCCTGGACGTCATACCCGGGAATCCAGATCACGGAGGTGGCGGATGAGATCCCCCCTGAAGTCCATGTTCCTGTCGCTGGTCGGGTCGGCGGTCCTCCTGTCGTTCGGAGCGGCCGGGGCTTCGCGCGCCGAGGTGAGCGTCAACATCAACCTGGGACCCCCGCCGATCGTGGTGGCGGAACCGCCCGCGGTGGTGATGATCCCCGAATCCCGGGTCCACTTCGTCCCCGACCCGAAGGTGGAGGTCTTCTTCTACGGCGGGTACTGGTGGTCGCCGCGGGGCGAGCGGTGGTACCGGTCCAGGGCGTACAACGGGCCGTGGGTCGTGATCGAGCACCGCCACGTGCCGCGGGCGGTCGTGTACGTCCCGCGGGATTACCGCGACCGGTGGGGTCGCGAGCGCCACGTTCCGTACGGTCAGTGGAAGAAGGACCACGAGCGGTGGGACCGCGACAACCGGAAGGCGCACCGCCGGTGGGAGAAGGAGCGGGAGAAGGAGTGGAAGGAGCGGGAGAAGGAGCGCCGCAAGGAAGGGAAGCACGAGTGGAAAGAGGAGCGGCGCGGCGGCCACGAAGACGACCGCGGTCACGGCCGTGGCCGCAGGGATTGACCGCTCAGGTGATCCGCCGGAGAATTTCGTTCGACACGAACCAGTGATTCTCCGGTATCCGGATCCGGTCCGCCTCGCGCAGAAGCATCCCGGAGTCGATTAGCCGGTCCACGGCCCCCCGCAGCGCCGAAGGCGGGGGGCCGTGCCGTTTCTCCCCCTCCACGAGGGAAATCCCCTCCTGAAGCCGCAGCCCGAAGATCAGGAAATCGATCCACGCCCGATCCCGGTCGCCGCTTTCGACGTGCGACCAGGGGAGTCGCCCCTCGCCCAGGACGCGGGAGTACTCGTCCAGGGACGGCGGGTTCTCGGTCCGGACGCCCCACGGTCCCGTTGCTTTCGGGAAGAACAGGCCGTGGGCCGAAGGGCCGAGGCCGAGATACCCTTCCCGGCGCCAATACTTCATGTTGTGGCGGCACTCCTTCCCCGGCCGGGAGAAGTTCGAGATCTCGTAATGGCGGTACCCGGTGGCGGAGAACGTCTCCCGCGCCGCTTCGTACATCCGGGCGACCGCGTCGTCGTCCGGCAGGGCGATCTCCCCGCGCGCGATCGATCCGTGGATCGGCGTTCCCGGCTCGGGGGCGAGGGCGTACGCGGAGATGTGGTCCGGAAGGAACGTGACTGCCCGATCGAGATCGGCCTGCCAGTCGTCTTGCGACTGCCCCGGGTTTCCGAAGATGAGGTCGATCCCCACGGAGGAAAAACCCGCCCTCCGCGCGTCCCGGTACGCCGCGCGCACGTCATCGACCGAATGGATCCGGCCGAGCGCCGATAGCGTCGCGGGGCGGAACGACTGGACCCCGAGGCTCACGCGGGTGAACCCGCCGTCGCGAAGCCGGAGGAAGTCGTCCCCCGTCACGGTCCCCGGGTTCGCCTCGACGGTGATCTCCGATCCGTCCGCGAGAGGGAGCCGTCGCCGGATCGCCGAAAGGAGCGCGACGAGCCGGGAAGCGCCCAGCACGGTCGGCGTCCCCCCGCCGAAGTACACCGTGTCGGCCGGGACATCCGCCTCGGAGGGATGGTCGCGCAGCAGGAGTTCGATCTCCCGCGCGACGAGGCCCGCGAACCCATCCTTCGCCTCCTCGCCGGACACCACGGAGTAGAAGTCGCAATACCCGCACTTCCGCGCGCAGAACGGAACGTGTACGTAGATCCCCCGCATCGCCCCATTCTCCGCCAAGCGCTTGTGGTCGGCAACTACGCGGATTACGGGTCGCAACGAAGCAGGGGGCTCCCCGTTCGCATGCGCCGACAGGCTCCCCGTCTCCGAACAGCGAACGTGGTATGCGCTACTCTCCCCGCCCTTCGGTCAGCCTTCTCGCCCCGAACACATCTATTTCATCAATAGTGCGGGTTCTCCGCCGGTTCCGCGCTGTCGGCTCCGCTCAGGGGACCCCCTGCTCCGTACGCTCCCATGTCGGCGTGCGGAGTGACGCAGCGGGGGGTTCCTCGTGCCCCCGAGGCATTTCTCCGCGGGGGTACCCCGACGGCGCGAAGCTCGTGTCGGGGCAGGGGGCCCTGTACTTCCCGCTGGAAGGGTACCCCACCGATACGGTTTCTCCCGGTGGGGCAGCGTGTGGAGCGAGGCGGAGATTGCGTCGAGTGGAACCCGCAGTGAGCGGACGAAGGTCGCGAACGTCCCCGAGAGGAAGCCCCCCGCGAGGAACGAAGCACCTATTCGAGGGAGCGTATGGGGCGGACCGCCCTCGCGGCGTGCGACCTGACATCCGGCCGCGGTCCTTTCCGGTTGACACGTTCCGCCGCGATGCGTTAATGGTATGCTGTTCGATGAATCACCATTCATTTTCGCCCCGGTCCCGGTCGAATCCGACTCGACAGGAGGTACGAACCGATGTTCCCGAAAATCCGCAGGGTGGCCGTCCTCGGCGCCGGCGTGATGGGTTCCGGCATCGCCGCGCACATGGCCAACGCCGGCATCCCCTGCCTCATGCTCGACATCGTCCCGCCCGCGCTGTCCGACGACGAGAGGAAGAAGGGACTGACGGAGAAGAGCCCGGCCTTCCGCAACCGTTTCGCCCTCAAGGGGCTCGAGACGATCCGGAAGAGCCGCCCGTCGCTCCTCTACTCGCGCAAGGACATCGGGATGATCGCCATCGGCAACTTCGAGGACGACTTCGGGAAGATCGCGGAGTGCGACTGGATCGTCGAGGTGGTCGTCGAGAACCTCGCGATCAAGCAGTCGCTCTACGCCCGGATCGAGGCGATCTGGAAGCCGGGGACCCTCGTTTCGTCGAACACCTCCGGCATTTCGATCGCCGGGATGATGGAGGGGCGGAGCGAGGCGTTCCGCCGCCACTTCCTCGTCACCCACTTCTTCAACCCGGTCCGGTACATGAAGCTCCTCGAGCTCGTGGCGGGGACGGACACCGACCCGGAGATCGTCTCCGGCATGGCGGAGTTCGGCGAGCGGGTGCTGGGGAAGGGGATCGTCCACGGAAAGGACACGCCGAACTTCGTCGGAAACCGGGTCGGGGTGTACGCGATGATGTACGCGATGCACGCGATGGTCCGCGACGGCCTCACGATCGAGGAGGTCGACAAGGTGCTCGGCCCCGCGATGGGGCGTCCCAAGTCCGCCGCTTTCGGCACCGCCGACCTCGTGGGGCTCGACACGCTCCTCCACGTCGCCGACAACGTGTATTCGAACCTCCCCGGCGACCCGGACCGCGACCGGTTCCTCCCCCCGCCGTTCGTGAAGGAGATGGTGAAGCGGGGGCTGCTCGGCCGAAAGTCGGGCGCCGGCTTCTTCAAGATGGAAGGGAAGGGGGAGAACAAGCGGAAGTTCGTCCTCGACTACAACGCGGTCGACTACCGGCCGGCGGGGAAGGTCTCCTTCGCCTCCCTCGACGCCGCGAAGGGCGAAGAGGAGGTCGGCCCGCGGATCCGGAAGGTCGTCTCGGGGGACGACAAGGCGGCGAAGTACGCCTGGGACGTCCTCGCCGAATCCCTGATCTACTCGGCGAAGCGGATCCCGGAGATCGCCGGAGACGTGTACAACGTCGACAACGCGATGAAGTGGGGCTTCAACTGGACCCTCGGGCCGTTCGAGACGTGGGACGCCGTGGGAGTGGCCGAATCGGTCGCCCGCATGAAGGGGGAGGGGAGGGCGGTCCCGGGCAACGTCGAGCGGATGCTCGCCTCCGGCGCCTCCTCCTTCTACCGCCGCGTCGAGGGGACCCTCGAGTTCTACGACTTCGAAAAGGGCGGGTACCTCCCCGCGCCGGTCTCGCCGGACGTGATCTTCCTCCCGTCCCTCGCCGACCGGAAGAAGGTGGTGCGGAAAAACGCCGGGGCGACGCTCTACGACATCGGCGACGGCGTGCTGTGCCTCGAGTTCCACACGAAGATGAACGCGATCGACGGCGACATCGTATCGATGATGAACGAGGGCGTGGAGCTGGCGGAGAAGGAGTACGCCGGGCTCGTGATCGCCAACCACGCGGACCATTTCTGCGCCGGGGCGAACCTGATGATGGTCTTCCTGGCCGCGCAGAACAGGCAGTTCGACGACATCGAGAGGATGGTCAAGGCGTTCCAGGACGCCTGCATGCGGCTGCGGTACTCCGGGCGGCCGGTCGTCGCGGCCCCGGCCGGCATGGCGCTGGGCGGCGGGACCGAGATCTGCCTCGGGGCCGACCGGATCCGCGCCGCCGCCGAGACGTACATGGGGCTGGTGGAGGTGGGCGTCGGCCTGCTGCCCGCCGGCGGGGGGTTGAAGGAACTCGCGATCCGCCACCTCGATGCGATTCCGGACGGGGTCTCCGCCGACCCGATGCCGTTCCTCCGGAAGGCGTTCGAGACGGCGGGGATGGCGAAGGTCTCCACGTCGGCGAAGGAGGCCCGCGAGCTCGGGTTCCTGCGCCCCTGGGACCGGATCACGATCCAGCGCGACTTCCTGATCCACGACGCGAAGAACACCGTGCTGGGGATGGTCAGGGAAGGGTACGAGACGCCGCGCCCGCGGACCGACGTCGCCGTTCCGGGGCGGTCCGCCTTCTCCGCGTTCGCCTACGGGCTCTACGCGATGAAGGCGGCGGGCCAGATCAGCGAGCACGACGAGAAGATCGGGAAGAAGATCGCCCGCGTGCTCGTCGGCGGCGACGTTCCGCCCGGAACGAGGCTCTCCGAGCAGGATTTCCTCGACATGGAGCGCGAGGCGTTCATGTCATTGTGCGCCGAGGAGAAGACGCAGGCCCGGATCCAGTTCATGCTGATGAAGGGGAAGCCGCTGCGGAATTAGGCGGCAGGGAGGATACTTCGATGACGAAAGCGTACATCATCTCTTCGGTGCGCACGGCGGTGGGCCGGGCGTACCGCGGCAACCTGAAGGACACCCGCCCCGACGACCTGGGCGCTGCGGCGATCCGCGGGGCGCTCGCGCAGGTGCCCAACCTCGACCCGGCGCGCATCGACGACGTGATCCTGGGGTGCGCGATGCCCGAGGGGGAGCAGGGGATGAACGTGGCGCGGATCTGCTCCCTCAAGGCGGGGCTTCCCGACAGCGTCCCCGCGATGACGGTCAACCGGTTCTGCTCCTCGGGGCTCCAGGCGATCGCCATGGCGGCGGACCGGATCATGGCGGGGTTCGCCGACGTGATCGTCGCGGGAGGCACGGAGTCGATGACGATGGTCCCGATGGGCGGGAACAAGCCGTCCTTCAACCCGGAGATCGTCGAGAACCGTCCCGAGGTGTTCCTGCCGATGGGGCTGACCGCCGAGGAGGTCGCCCGCCGGTTCCAGGTGACGCGGGAGGACCAGGACCAGTTCGCCTACCACAGCCACCGCAAGGCGATGGAGGCGATCCGGGCGGGGAAATTCCGCGACGAGATCGTCCCCGTCCCGACCGTCGTCTTCCGCGAGGACGAGGCCGGGAAGCCGGTCCGCCGGGAGATCGTCTTCGAGGTCGACGAGGGGCCCCGGGCGGACACCACGGTCGAGGCGCTGGCGAAGCTCAAGCCCGCCTTCGACGCGCGGGGAACGGTGACCGCGGGGAATTCGTCCCAGATGAGCGACGGCGCGGCCGCGTCGATCGTGGTGTCGGAGAAGGCGCTCAAGGGGCTGGGCGTCGAGCCGTTGGCGCGCTTCCTCGGGTTCGCGGCGGCGGGCGTCGCCCCGGAAGTCATGGGAATCGGGCCGATCGAGGCGATCCCGAAGCTGCTGAAGCGGGTCCGGATCAAGAGCACCCGGCTCGACCTGGTCGAGCTGAACGAGGCGTTCGCCGCCCAGTCGCTCCCCGTCATCCGGGAGCTTTCGCTCGACCCGGACCGGGTGAACGTCAACGGCGGCGCGATCGCGCTCGGCCACCCGCTCGGGTGCACGGGCGCAAAGCTCACCGCCACGCTCCTCCACGAGATGAAGCGGCGCGGCGCGGCCCTCGGGCTGGTGTCGATGTGCATCGGGGGCGGGATGGGGGCCGCGGGGCTGTTCGAGCGGTCCTGAAAGAGCGTAGAATCGGGGAAGCAGCCACCTTTTCCTGACCCGACCGCCGGCGGTCCGGCGGCGAGAACGGGGGTCGGTTTCCTCCGATGAAATTCCGGAAGGACAGGTATCTCTCCGTTTTCGGGAATCTTCCCAATCCCGCGTTCCTCTTCGACCGCGACGGCCGGCTGGAGAACATGAACCGCGCCGCCGCCCTGCTGCTCGGCGAAAGCTTCGAGCCGGGGCGGACGGGTCGCGGGAACGCACCCCGGGGGGAACCTCCTCCCGTTCTCGCCGAGGATCTGGCCCGCTTCCTCGAGGCCGACATCCCGTCCCGGGGGTTCGAGAAGGCGATCGAAACGCCCGCGGGGCTTTGCCACTACCAGGTGGAGATGCGGCGGACGAACGACGCCTCCGGGAAGATCGACGGAACGGTGGTCATCCTCAACGACATCACGCGCCGGAAGGAGGCCGAGGAGACCCTTCAGGTCCTCCTGGACGAGATGGAGGCCCGGGTGGAGGAGCGGGCCGGGGAGGAGGAGCGGACGCAGCGGCACCTCAACCGGGCGCTGCGGATGATGTGGGGGTGCGGCCGGGCCCTTCTCGACGCGAAGGACGAGACGGAGCTGCTCTCCGAGGTGTGCCGGATCGCCGTCGAGGTGGGCGGATACCGGCTCGTGTGGGCGGGATTCGCGGAGGACGATCCGGGAAAGACCGTGCGTCCGGTCGCCCAGTCCGGGTTCGAGGACGGGTACCTGCAGAACCTCTCGATCACCTGGGCGGACGCCCCCCGGGGCCGAGGTCCTACCGGAACCGCCATCCGCTCGTGCGCTCCCGTCGTGGCGCACAACCTCCAGTCGGATCCCCAGTACGCTCCGTGGCGCGAGGAGGCCCTCTCCCGGGGGTTTCGTTCGAGCGCCGCCTTCCCGCTGGGACGCGACGGCAGGCCGCTGGGGTCGCTCAACATCTACGCGTCCGAACCCGACGCGTTTTCCGGGAAGGAAGTCGAGCTCCTCTCGGAGCTCGCCGACACCCTCGCCTACGGCATCCGGTCCCTCCGCGCGGAAACGGCCCGCAGAAGGGAGGAGGATCGCCGCGAGGTGGCGGAGGTCCGGCTGCGGCGCGCCCAGCGGATGGAGTCGGTCGCGAAGCTGGCGGGAGGGGTCGCGCACAACCTGAACAACCTGCTGACCGTCATCAACGGGTACGGCTTCCTTCTCGAGAAGGAGCTGCCCGATGCCGACCCGCGAAAGAGGATGGCGGAGGAGGTGCTCCGGTCGGGCCAGCGCGCGGCGGAGCTCACGAATCAGCTGCTGGCCTACAGCCGGCAGCAGATGCTCTCCCCCAGGGAGCTGGAGGTGGGGGGGCTGCTTCGGGAGATGGAGCCGGGATTGCGGGAGATCTGCGGACCGGGGATCGCACTCTCCGTGGCCGCCGGGCGATCCGTGCTCCGGGTCGACCCGGAAGGGTTCCGCCAGATGCTGTTCCGGCTCCTGACCCACTCGTGCGAGGAGATGGAACGGGTGGGCGAGGTGGAGATCCGCGCCTTCGACGCGAACCTTCTACCCGGGGAGGCTCCCCCGGAGGTGGGCCTTACGGCGGGCGAATATCTGGTCCTGTCGGTCCGGGACACGGGTCCGACGATGGACAAGGAATCCCGGTCCCATGTTTTCGATCCGTTCCTCCGCCCGCTGGAATCCGGAGCCGGGCTCGAGCTGTCCTCGGTGTACGGCTTCGTGAAGCAGAGCGGGGGATACATTTGGGTGGACGGCGAGCCGGGAGCCGGGAACCGGTTCATCGCCTGTTTTCCGAAGCCCGGGAAGTCCGAGTGACCCGCCGCACGAAAAAGGTTGACAGGATTTCCCCTTACTTATAATCTATATACCCTATAAATTACATCGTCTTTCGTGATTCCCTGAATCGAAAGGAGATCCAGGATGTCCGCTCCACTCAAACCGGAAACCATCGCTCTCCACGGGGGGCAGAAGGCGGACCCGACGACGGGCGCCAGGGCGGTTCCCATCTACCAGACGACCTCGTACGTCTTCCACGACTCCGCCCACGCGGCGCGCCTGTTCGCCCTGCAGGAGTTCGGGAACATCTACACCCGGATCATGAACCCGACCACCGACGTCTTCGAGCAGCGGATCGCGCAGCTCGAAGGGGGGACGGGGGCCGTTGCGGTCGCCTCCGGGCAGGCGGCGGAGACCCTGGCGCTGCTCAACATCGCCCGGTCCGGGGACGAGATCATCTCCTCCGCGTCCCTGTACGGGGGAACGTACAACCTCTTCTCCAACACGTTCCCGCGGATGGGGATCGACGTGAAGTTCGTGGACCCGAAGGATCCCGCGAACTTCCGGAAGGCGCTCACGAAGAAGACGAAGGCGATCTTCGCCGAGACGGTGGGGAACCCGAAGCTCGACACCCTCGACTTCGCCGCGGTGTCCGCGGTCGCCCACGGCGCGGGGATCCCGCTGGTGGTGGACAACACGATGCCCACCCCGTTCCTCATGCGCCCGTTCGACCACGGGGCGGACGTCGTCATCCACTCCGCGACCAAGTTCATCGGCGGCCACGGCACTTCGATCGGCGGGGTGGTGGTCGATTCCGGGAAGTTCGACTGGGGGAACGGGAACTTCCCCGAGTACACCGAGCCCGATCCGTCGTACCAC
>JACRNP010000085.1 GCA_016234845.1 Deltaproteobacteria bacterium
GGAGCTCGACGCCGCCGGCGTCCTCCTCGAGGACGGCAAGGGCGGGACAACGTGGAAGTACAAGGAGTGACCGGCGGATAACACAGGGCCGGAAGCCCCCCGCGAGCCGAGGCCCGTTCACATGTTCTTATTCCGCCAACAGGGTTGAGGTGAATTGTCAGGTTACGCATTCAAGCTGGCGGCGCCGTTCGCCCCCGCGGGGGACCAGCCGGCGGCGATCCGGGAGCTGTCCGAGGGGCTCTCCCGCGGGATCCCGCGCCAGGTGCTGCTCGGAGTCACGGGTTCCGGGAAGACGTACACGATGGCGTCCGTCGTCGCCGCCGTGGACCGCCCGGCGCTGGTGATCGCGCCGAACAAGACGCTGGCCGCGCAGCTCTACTCCGAGTTCAAGGCGCTCTTCCCCGAAAACGCCGTCGAATATTTCGTCTCCTACTACGACTACTACCAGCCCGAGGCGTACGTCCCGCAGACCGACACCTTCATCGAGAAGGATTCGGCGATCAACGAGCAGATCGACAAGATGCGGCACGCCGCGACGCGTTCGGTCATGACGCGGCGCGACGTGATCGTGGTGGCGTCGGTGTCGTGCATCTACGGGCTGGGTTCCCCGGAGTTCTACGCGGCGATGACGATCCGGCTGTCCGCGGGGGCGGAATTTCCGCGGAACGCCCTGCTGCGCCGGCTGATCGACCTCCAGTACGAGCGCAACGACGTCGACTTCCACCGCGGGACCTTCCGGGTCCGGGGCGACGCGGTAGAGTTGTTCCCGGCGTACGAGGAGGACCGGGCCCTGCGGATCGAGTACGACTTCGACCGGATCGAGCGGATACGGTACGTCGACCCGCTGCGGGGCGCCCGGCTCGCCGAGGTCGGGGAGACGGTCGTCTTCCCCGCGAGCCACTACGTGACCCCGGAGGATCAGCTCGAGCGCGCCGTCCGCGGGATCGAGGTGGAGCTCGAGGCGCGGCTCGCCGAGCTCGCGGGGGGAGGGAAGCTCCTGGAGGCGGAGCGGCTCCGGCAGCGGACGACGTACGATCTCGAGATGATCCGGCAGATGGGGTTCTGCTCCGGCATCGAGAACTACTCGCGGCATTTGGACGGGAGGGTTGCCGGACAGCCGCCGCACACGCTCATCGACTACTTCCCGAAAGGGTTCGTGACGTTCCTCGACGAATCCCACATCACGGTCCCGCAGCTGAACGGGATGTACAACGGCGACCGGTCCCGGAAGCAGACGCTGGTCGATTTCGGATTCCGGCTCCCTTCCGCCCTCGACAACCGCCCCTTGCGGTTCGAGGAGTGGAACGAGCGGGTCGGGCAGGTCGTGTTCGTCTCCGCGACCCCGGCGGAGTACGAGCTGCGGGAGAGCGGAGGCGCCGTGGTGGAGCAGATCATCCGGCCCACGGGGCTCGTCGACCCCGGGGTGGAGGTGCGGCCGGCGAACGCGCAGGTGGACGACCTCCTGGGCGAGATCCGGGCCCGCGCGGCGGCCGGGGAGCGGGTCCTCGTGACCACGCTGACGAAGCGGATGGCGGAGGACCTGACGGAGCATTACGAGGCGCAGGGGGTGCGCGTCCGGTACCTCCACTCCGATATCGACACGATGGAGCGGGTGAGCATCCTCCGCGACCTGCGGCTGGGGAAGTTCGACGCGCTGATCGGGATCAACCTGTTGCGGGAGGGGCTCGATCTCCCGGAGGTGTCGCTGGTCGCGATCCTCGATGCCGACAAGGAGGGGTTCCTCCGCTCCGCCCGCTCCCTCGTACAGACGTTCGGCCGCGCCGCGCGGAACGTCTCCGGGAAGGTGATCCTCTACGCGGACGCCGAGACCGGGTCGATGCGGGAGGCGATCTCCGAGACGCGGCGGCGAAGGGAGCGGCAGACGGCGTACAACCGGGAGCGGGGGATCACCCCGGAGACGGTCCGGAAGACGGTGTCGGAGCCGCTCGGGGTCGCGTGCGAGGCCGACTATGTCACGGTCCCGGCGGCGGAGGAGTGGGAGTTCCGTTCGAAGGAGGAGATGCTGAAGCGGATCCGCACCCTCCGGAAGGATATGGAGCGTGCGGCGAAGAAGCTCGATTTCGAGCGTGCGGCGGAGCTGCGCGACCGCCTGCTCGCGCTGGAGAAGGTGGAGCTTGCCGCGGGCTGAGGAAATCGCCGGCCCGGACGACTGGAGGGCGTTCCCGCAGGCCCCGGGCGTCTACATCATGTCGGATGCCCGGGGGAGCGTCCTGTACGTCGGGAAGGCCAAGGAGCTGCGGGCCCGGCTTCGGAACTACGCGTCCCCGGGGGGGGACGGACGGCCGACGATCCCGCACCTGATGGCCCGCGTGCGCGGCGTGCGCTGCATCGTCACCGCGACGGAGAAGGAGGCGCTCCTCCTCGAGAACACGCTGATCAAGCGCCACCGGCCGCCGTTCAACATCTTCTTCCGCGACGACAAGGAGTACCTGCTGCTGCGGATCGATCGGGCGGAGGAGTTCCCGCGCCCCGAGCTCGTCCGGAAGGCCGCGCGGGACGGGGCGCTCTATTTCGGGCCGTACTCGTCGGCGCGCGGGATCCGGGAGACGCTCCGGGAACTGCTGCGGATCTTTCCGCTGTGCTCCTGCTCCCGGAAGAAGTTCGCCTCGCGCCGGCGCCCCTGCCTCAACTTCCAGATGGGCCGATGCCTCGGCGCGTGCGCGGGAAAGATCGACCGGGAGCGGTACCTTCCGGTCGTCGACAACGCGGTCCGGTTCCTGCGCGGCGAGTACCGGGAGCTCCTCGCGCGGTGGAAGGCGGAGATGGGGGAGCATTCCCGGGCGACGCGGTACGAGGAGGCCGCGAGGCTCCGGGACCGGATCGCCGTCGTGTCGAAGACCCTGGTCCGGCAGCGGGTGGTGCACGCCGTGGAGGGGGACGTCGACGCGGTCGGGTGGTTCCGCGACGGCGGGCAGGCCACCGCGTCGGTGCTGTACCTCCGCAACGGCCGCCTGACCGACGCGCATCACCGCCACTTCCGGTGGGAGGGGGAGCCCGGCGAGGCGATGGCGTCGTTCCTGCTGCAGCATTACGGGGAAGGGGCGTACTTTCCCGCGGAGATCCTCCTGCCGTTCCCGCTGGAGGACCTCCCGGCGCTTTCGGACGCGCTCGGCGAGCGGGCCGGTCACCGCGTGGCGCTGAAGGTGCCGTCCCGGGGCGAGAGGCTGCGGCTGGTCGAACTGGCCGCCAGGAACGCGGGGGAAAGCGCGAGGATGCGGCGGGAGAAGGAGGAGGCGTACTCCCGTCTCGCGGAGCGGATGGCGGCCCTGTTCTCCCTGCCGGGCCCGCCCGCCCGGATCGAGGGGTTCGACATATCGAACATCTCCGGGACGGAAGCCGTGGGGTCGATGGTGGCGTTCGTGGAGGGAAGGCCCGCGAAGAAGTGGTACCGGAAATTCTCCGTCCGCGGGGTCGAGGGGCAGGACGACTTCGCGATGATGGAGGAGGTGGTCCGCCGCCGGTTCGGGCACGGCGACGATTTCGGCGGGACGCCGGGGCTCGTCCTCGTCGACGGCGGGAAGGGGCAGCTCTCCTCCGCGGCGGCGGCGTTGCGCTCCGCGGGCGCGGGCTCGGTCCCGGTGATCTCGCTCGCCAAGGAGCGGGTCCGCGGCGGCGAGAAGGTCGCCCGCGAGCGGTTCTTCATTCCGGGGCGGAAGAACCCGATCGTCCTCCCGGCGAACGACCCGGTGCTCCTCCTGCTGATGCGGGTCCGGGACGAGGCCCACCGCTTCGCCGTAACGTTCCACCGCGCCCGCCGCGCCCGCGCCGCGTTTCATTCCTGACCTCGCTTCCATGAGCCGCTGCGTTCCTCGTGCCCCCGAGGCATCCCTTCGCGGGGGTACCCCGCCAGCGCGAAGCTCGTAGCGGGGCGGGGGGCTTGCCCCCGCTGCGGATCTCCGCACCGTTAACGGGAGCGTACGGAGCAGGGGGGTCCCCTGAGCGGAGCCGCCAGCGCGGAACCGGCGGAGAACCCGCCATGTTGGGCCGATTGGCTTGAGCGGGGCGAA
>JACRNP010000086.1 GCA_016234845.1 Deltaproteobacteria bacterium
CGCCGACGCGAAGGGGAACGCGGTGTACCTCTTCGAGCGCGACTGCTCCATCCAGCGCCGCCACCAGAAGGTGATCGAGGAGGCGCCGGCGCCGGGGGTCAAGCCCGGGCTGCGGGTGAAGATGGGCGCGGCGGCGGTGTCCGCGGCGCGCGCGATCGGATACGTGGGCGCCGGCACGGTCGAATTCCTGCTCGACGAGGACGGGGCGTTCTACTTCATGGAGATGAACACCCGCCTGCAGGTGGAGCACCCGGTGACGGAGATGATCACGGGGCAGGACCTGGTCGAGTGGCAGCTCCGCGTGGCCTCCGGCGAGCCGCTCCCGCGGACGCAGAAGGAGCTCGCCGTCGGGGGGCACGCCATCGAGGCCCGGATCTACGCGGAAGACCCGTCGCGCGACTTCCTCCCCTCGACCGGGCGGCTCGCGCATCTTCGCCCTCCGGCCGGGACCGCCAACGTCCGGATCGACACCGGCGTGCGGCAGGGGGACGAGGTCGCCATCCATTACGACCCGATGATCGCCAAGCTGATCGCGTGGGATGCCGACCGGCCGGGCGCGCTGCGGCGGCTGCGGCAGGCGCTCTCGGAATACCAGGTCGTGGGGGTGACCACCAACATCGGGTTCCTGGAGAGGGTCGCCGCCCACCCGGCGTTCGCGGACGCGGATCTCGACACCGCCTTCATCGAGCGGCACCGGGCGGGGCTGTTTCCCGACACGCTCCCCGCGTCCGACCGCACGCTCGCTCTCGCGGCGCTCGACGTGCTGCTTCGCCGGGCCGAGGAGGCCGCCGCGGCGGCCGGGGAATCGAACGATCCGTTCTCCCCGTGGCACGGGACGAGCGGTTGGCGGCTCAACTTCGACAACCACCACTACCTCCACTTCGTCGACGGGGAGCGGACGGTGACCGTCACGGTCCACTACCGCCCCGAAGGGTACCTGCTCGACCTCCCCGGGGGGGCGCTCGAGGCGCGCGGCAAGCTCGACGCCGCGGGCGACCTTCTGGCCGACCTCGGGGGGACCCGGGAAAAGGCCACGGTGGTGCGGAACGGGAGCGTCCTGACCGTGATGGCGCAGGGGGGGAGCCACACCCTTGCGCTCCACGACCCGTACGCCCTGACGGGCGAGGAGGCGGCCGAGGGGGGCAGCCTGGTCGCCCCCATGCCGGGGAAGGTGGTCGCGGTCCTCGTCTCCCCGGGGGACACGGTGAAGCGGGGCGCGGCGCTGGTGATCCTGGAAGCGATGAAGATGGAGTACACCGTGGCGGCCCCGAGGGACGGGGTGGTCGCCCGGATCGATTTCCCGGTCGGCGGCCTGGTGAAGGAGGGGGAGGAGCTGCTCTCCCTGGCGACCGAGGAACCGCAGGCGACATCTCCGGAGGAGCGATGAAGAAGATCCGCATCGGAACGGGGCAAGGATACTGGGGAGACCGGCTGGACGCGCCGCTGGCGCTGGTTTCCAGCGGGAACGTACAGTACATCTGCTTCGACTACCTGGCCGAGCTCACCATGTCGATCATGCAGAAGCAGAAGCAGCGGGACCCCGCACGCGGGTACGCCCACGACTTCGTCGGCCTGTGCAGGCAGATCCTGCCGCAGGTCAAGGCCCAGGGGATAAAGCTGATCGCGAGCGCCGGCGGGGTGAATCCCAAGGCGTGTGCCGAGGCGATCGCCCAGGTCGCGCGGAGCCAGGGGATAAAGCTCAAGATCGCGACGGTCTCGGGGGACGACATCCTGGACCGGATCGACTCGCTGGCCTCGCAGGGGTACGCGCTGAGGAACATGGACGACGGCTCCGGCATCTCCGCGATCCGCGACCGCGTGACCAGCGCGAACGTCTACCTCGGGGTGGCGCCGGTCGTCGAGGCGCTGCGCGGAGGGGCGGAAATCATCGTCACCGGCCGCAACACCGACACCTCCCTGTTCCTCGCCCCCATGATCCACGAGCTCGGGTGGCGGATGGACGAGCTCGACAAGCTGGCGTGCGGGATCTGCATCGGACACGTCATCGAGTGCGGGGCGCAGGTGACCGGCGGCAACTACACCGGCGGCTGGGACCGGGTCCCCGACCTCGCCCGCGTCGGGTGGCCGATCGCCGAGGTGTACGAGGACGGCTCCGCCGTCATCACCAAGCCGGACGGAACCGGCGGGCTGGTGGAGGCGGGCACGGTGAAGGAGGAATTGCTCTACGAGATCGGCGACCCGCGCAGCTACATCACCCCGGACGTCGTCGCGGATTTCAGCGAGGTCCGCGTCGAGGACGTCGGCCAAAACCGCGTGAAGCTGTGGGGGGCGAAGGGGAGGCCCGCGCCGGACACCCTGAAGGTCTCGATCAGCTACAGCAACGGGTACCGCGCCTACGCGGACCTCGCGTTCTCGTGGCCGCAGGCGCTCGACAAGGCGAAGCTCGCGGCGAAGGTCCTTACGGAGAGGTTCCGGATCATCGGTCTTCGCCCCGAGGAGACGATGTTCGACTACATCGGGTACAACTCGATGCACGGCCCGCTGTCGGAGATCCCCGGGAACGATCCGCAGGAGGTTCGCCTCCGGGTGGCGATCCGCACGAAGACCGCGGAGGAGGCGAAGAAGCTGGGGCCGGAGGTTCCCTGCCTCGTCACCTGCGGCCCCCCGCAGGGCGGCGGATATTCGGCGCGGTCGACCCCGCAGGAGATCCTCGAATACTGGCCGGCGCTCATCCCGGCGGCGGCCATCGAGCCGGAAGTCCGTTTCGTGGAGGTGAACTGATGCGCCGCGTTCCGCTGGTAGAGATCGCCCACGCGCGTTCCGGGGACAAGGGGGACGGGTGCAACATCGGCCTCATCGCCCGCCGGCCCGAACATTACCCGATCCTGGTCGCGCAGGTGACCGAAGCGCGGGTCCGGGAGCACTTCAAGGGGTGGGTCCAGGGGCCCGTCCGCCGCTACGAGATGCCGAACATCCAGGCTCTGAACTTCGTCCTGGAGAAGGCGCTGGGGGGCGGGGCGACCGCCTCGCTTCGGGCCGACAACCAGGGGAAGACCATGGGCGGAGCGCTGCTGCGGATGCTCGTGGAGATCCCGGAGTAGGCCGGATGCCCCGCAAGGAGATCCTCGTCGAGTCGTCGGGGGGGGTCTGCACGATCACGCTCAACCGGCCGGAGAGCATGAACTCCCTGAGTCTGCCGGTCCTCGAGGCGCTGGCGTCCACCGTGCGGGAGCTGTCCACCGACCGCTCCACGCGGGTGGTGGTCGTGACCGGCGCCGGGGAGAAGGCGTTCTGCTCCGGGGCGGACCTCAAGGAGCGCGAGACGCTTTCGCCCGACCAGGTCCGCCGCTTCATCACGACGATCCGGAACACCTTCACCGCCATCGAGGGGCTTCCGCAGCCGGTGATCGCCGCCGTGAACGGGCTGGCGCTGGGGGGCGGGACCGAACTCCTGCTGGCGTGCGACTTGAGGGTCGCATCCGAAACGGCGACGTTCGGGCTCACGGAAGTGCGGCTGGCGATCATCCCGGGAGCGGGCGGAACCCAGCGGCTGCCCCGCCTGATCGGGAAGGGGCGCGCCAAGGAACTGATCCTCACCGGCCGCCGGATCGGGGCCGGGGAAGCGCTCTCCATCGGGCTGGTGAACCGGGTCGTCCCGGCCAAGGAGCTTCCGGCATCCACGATGGAGCTGGCGGGGCAGATGCTCGAGGCCGGGCCCATCGCCCTGCGGCAGGCGAAGCGGACGATCAACGAAGGGTGCGAGACCGATCTGGCCAGCGCTCTCGCGCTGGAGACGGCTGCGTACGAAGCGGTCATCCCGACGAAGGACCGGATGGAAGGGCTCGCCGCCTTCCGCGAGAAGCGGAAGCCCGTGTACAGGGGGGAGTGAGTGGGGGACTTCCTGGCCGGGCTGCGCGCCCGGGCCGCGGGCAGGAAGAAGACCATCGTCCTTCCCGAGGGGGAGGAGCCCCGCGTGGTCGCCGCCGCCCGGCTGGCGGCCGATTCCGGGGTGGCGACCCCGGTCCTGCTCGGACGCTCCATTCGGATCGCGGAGGCGGCCGTCGATGCGGGGGTGACCCTGGCGGGGATCCGGTCGGAAGATCCGGCGGACTCCCCATCGGCCGGGGAGTTCGCGGCCGCGTATCTCGAATTGCGCGGCGGGAAGGACGTCCGGTCGACGGAGGAGGCGCGGCGGGTTTCGTCGAGGCCGCTCGAACATGCCGCCCTGATGGTGCGCCACGGGATGGCGGACGGAACCGTCGGAGGCGCGGTCCACGCCACGTCCGACGTTCTCCGCGCGGCGATCCGGATCATCGGCCTCGAGGAAGGCGTCCGCCTCGTCTCGAGCTGCTTCTTCATGGTCCACCCCGACCCTCGCTGGGGGGAGGACGGCGTACTGGTATACTCCGACGCCGGCGTAAATCCCAACCCCGACGCCGAACAGCTGGCCGACATCGCGATCCTCGCGGCCCGCTTCTGGAGCCGCTTCCTGCGCCAGCCGCCGAGAGTCGCGCTCCTCTCCTTCTCCACGAAGGGGAGCGGCGGGGACCACCCGGACGTGGTCAAGGTCCGGCGCGCGGGGGAGATCGCCAGGGCGCGGGCGCCGGAGTTGGCGATCGAGGACGAACTCCAGGCGGACGCCGCGCTGATCGCCGCGATCGGGGATCGGAAGGCCCCCGGCAGCAGCGTGGCCGGACGGGCCAACGTCCTGGTCTTCCCCGACCTGGACTCCGGGAACATCGCCTACAAGCTGACGGAGCGGCTGGCGGGCGCCCAGGCGATCGGGCCGCTGCTGGTGGGGCTGGCGAAGCCCGCCCACGACCTGTCCCGCGGGTGCGCGCCGATGGACATCGTAAACGCCATGGCAGTTGCGGCCATCCAGGCCGAATAACTACCCGATCTCTTCGTAATTTATCGCCTAATCACATAATAAAACGACAGGCCGGACGTTTTTCCCATCCGGGAATATCCAGTACTGAAGTCCGTTTGCGGCACGATCCCTCCCAACTGTGATAAGTTGTTCGCATACATGAAAGGCGGAGCGTGGCTGATGGCGAAGGATGATCTGGCGAATCTTGAAGGAACCGTGACCGAAGCCCGCGGCGGCGGTCATTTCGTCGTGAAACTCGAGAACGGTCAGACCCTGGCCGCGAAGCTCGGCGGGGGAATGCGGCGGTTCCGGATCCGCGTGATCGTGGGCGACCGGGTCACCATCGGGGTATCGCCGTACGACCCCTCGCACGGGCTAATCCTTTATCGCCATAAAAGTTGACGGAACGGGTATAGTAAGGAACGATTTTCGATTGCGTCCCGCCCCGTTTTATGCGATCAATGTTTAAAACGGGGAAAGGGAATCCGCGCCTCCGATCGTCACCCCCCCGGAATCCGCTCGGGCACCGGAGACCATGATCCGCGCCACGATTCGCCTTCGGTCCATCCGGGTCGTAGTCGTCGTGTTGGTTTGCCTCATGGCGTCGCCGTTGGCGGGAGCCGACGACTACTCGTTCTTCCATGAAGGGCCCGCGGACACCTTGCGGGCCGCCTCCCGGATTACTCCGAGTCTGAACAAAGAGATCACCGAAGAATCCGACGAAACGAACCATGTGTGCGCCTGCGTCGTCTGCACGGTGGCGCTCGGGGAGTCGTTCTCTCCCGTGGTCACCTCTCCCCAGGCGGGGGAGTTGCTCGCGGACGCCATCGTTCGCGCGCGGTACGCGTCCCACCTTCCCGACATCTATCGACCACCGATCGCCTGATCCCGACAACGGTTCCCTTAACCGGCTGCAGGTAACCAACACCGCCTTCCCGGCGGATTGCGTTCCGCCGGACACTGGACGCCCCGGATATTCCGTACAGCGGAATCATCGGGGAGGGGGCAAGGCTGGGAACAAAAGGGAGGTGTCTGAAAAGATGAAAACGTACACGTACACCGTGCTGCTGGGGCCGAAGGAAAACGGGGGGTATCGCGCGCAGTGCCCCGCCCTGCCGGGTTGCCGCGCTTACGGGGACACCCGCAAGGAGGCGATCCAGAACATCAAGATCTCCATCAGCCACAAGCTGGACACGCTGATCGCGGACGGGAGCCCGATCCCGAGGGACGGCGACCGGGCCCACCAGTCGGCGTAGTCCCGTGCGGACGGCCCGGGGGAGCGGCGCATCGAGCGACGCATCGGAGGTTTAGCACCGCGCATCTCTCCCGGGTCGCATCCACCCGATCGAACCTGATATACTCGGGTGGTATGAACCGGATCGTCCATTCGCCGTGGTGAAGCCGAAACCCGTCTACCGGGTGCTCTTCCAGAACCAGGGGAGCCTGTACGAACTCCACGCCCGAAAGGTGGGCCAGGGGGCGCTGTTCGCCTTCGTGGAGGTGGAGGACATCCTCTTCGGCAACCGGGGGGGCGTGCTGGTGGACCCTTCCGAGGAACGGCTCAAATCCGAATTCGCGGGCGTCAAGCGCACCTACATCCCGCTGCAGGCCGTGGTGCGGATCGACGAGGTCGAGAAAGAGGGGGCGAACAAGATCGTGGCGCTGTCCGCGGCGCCGGGAAACGTCACGCCGTTTCCGATCCCGCAGGGCCCCGCGGGGAGCAAGCCCGGCCGCGGCTGACCGCCGGACCGGCCGCGACCGCTATTTCAGGTTCTTCCGGATCCGCCCGACCGCCTCCGTCACGTTATCCCGGCTGCCGAAGGCCGACAGGCGGAAGAACCCCTCCCCCGAAGGCCCGAATCCGCTCCCCGGCGTCCCCACGACGTTGCACTCGGTGAGCAGTTTATCGAAGAAGTCCCATGAAGAGATTCCGCCCGGGGTCTTGAGCCAGATGTACGGAGCGTTGACGCCGCCGTAGACCGTGAGCCCCGCGCTTTTCAACCCCTCCCGGATGATCCCGGCGTTCGCCATGTAGTAATCGATCATCTCCCGCGTCTGCCGCCACCCCTCCCCGGTGTACACCGCCGCCGCCGCCCTCTGCACCGGGTAGGACACGCCGTTGAACTTGGTGGTCTGCCGGCGGCTCCACAGCCGATTGAGCGGCACCGCCTCCCCGGACGGCGTCTTCGCGACGACGTCTTCGGGGACGACGGTCAAGGCGCACCGGACGCCGGTGAACCCCGCGGTCTTGGAGAAGCTCCGGAACTCGACAGCGCACTTGCGCGCGCCTTCGATCTCGTAGATGGAGTGCGGGTACCCGGGCTCCGTGATGAACGCCTCGTACGCCGCGTCGAAGAAGATCACCGCGTCGTTGGCCAGCGCGTAGTCGACCCACCCTTTCAGCTGTTCCCTCGTGGCCACCGCGCCGGTGGGATTGTTCGGGAAGCAGAGGTAGATGATGTCCACCCGCTCCTTCGGGAGGGCGGGGAAGAATCCGTTCCCCTCGGTGCACGGCATGTAGACGATCCCGGCGTAGTAGCCGCGCTCGTCCGCCGGCCCCGAGCGGCCGATCATCACGTTGGTGTCGTTGTAGACCGGGTACACCGGGTCGCCGATCGCCACCTTGTTGTCCAGCGCGAAGATGTCGAGGATGTTCGCCGTGTCGCACTTGGATCCGTCGGAGATGAAGATCTCGGTCGGCTGGAGCGTCACGCCCAGCGGCGCGTACGATTTTTCGATCAGGGTCTCGATGAGGAAATCGTACCCCTGCTCGGGGCCGTACCCCATGAACGTCTTCCCGTCGCCGAGCTCCGAAACCGCGGCGTGGAACGCTTCGATCACCGCGGGCGGAAGGGGAAGCGTCACGTCGCCGATCCCGAGGCGGATGACCTTCGCCTTGGGGTTCGCCCCCGCGAACGCCCGCACCCGGCGGCCGATCTCGGGGAACAGGTATCCGGCCTTGAGCTTCAGGTAATGTTCGTTGATCCGTGCCATGCGAGGCAACCCTCCGTCGCTTATTGGGGAGCGCCCAAAAAAGATACCACACCGGCCTCGTCCGGCGCACGGGTGGCGCGGCTCCTCGATTTTCTGTCAAGTGGCCGTGATTTTTCGGATAATAGTCCCATGTCCAGCTGGAGAAGGCGGAACAGGATCATTCGATCGTCGATCGTTTCCGAATGGGCGGCGTCGCGGCGCTTCCGGACCTGCGCGCTCATTGTCGGAGTTGGCGTGGCCGTGGCGGGATGCGCCCTGGCCCCGAAGGCGAAACCTCCGGAGATCCCGGCAGCGGCCCGGGACGACCGTTCGGTGCCGGCGTTGATGAACAGCGGGAACAGGAACTTCTCCCTCGGACGATACGGGGAGGCTGTCTCCGACTTCACGAAGGCCATCGGGAAGGGGGGCGGCTCCGAAGCGCACAACAACCGGGGAAGAGCGTATTTCGAG
>JACRNP010000087.1 GCA_016234845.1 Deltaproteobacteria bacterium
CGGAGACGACATGGTCCCCCTGATCCGCTACGCCAGCGTGAACGGGATCCCCGTCATGGAACTGCTCGAGAAGAAGTACGGCAACGCCGCCAAGGCGAAGGAAGTGATGGACGCCATGGTGAAGCGGACCCGCGGCGCGGGCGGCGAGGTGGTCGCGCTCCTCAAGACCGGCTCCGCCTTCTACTCCCCCGCTTCCTCCGCCATCGCCATGGCCGAGTCGATCCTCAAGGACCAGAAGCGCGTCCTCCCCTCCTGCGTCTACCTGAACGGCGAGTTCGGCGTGAAGGGGTACTTCGTGGGCGTCCCGACCGTCCTGGGCGCCGGCGGGGTCGAGAAGATCATCGAGTTCAAGCTCAGCGCGGAGGAGCAGGCGATGATGGACAAGTCCGTCGCCGCCGTGAAGGGGCTGGTCGACACGATGAAGTAGCCCGTTCGAGCCGTTCCCGATTCCTCGGACGGCCGGATCGGTCTCGCGACCGATCCGGCCGTTCCCGTTTCAATCAGCGGTTGCACTCACGATAACCTTGTTTTATTATTCGGGTGTCGCACTTCATCGGAAGGAGCGAAACGATGCGGCGCACCCTGATCGCGGCGATCCTGCTGCTTGCGGCTTCTCTTTCACCGCCTCCCCCTTGCGCGTCCGCCGACGATGCGGTCGGCGTGGTGCGAAGCCGATCGGGGGAATCCGTGGTCGTCCGGGGCGGAAAGGACCTCCCCGCCACGCCGGGGATGAAGCTCCTCCAGGGCGACATCCTCTCCACGGGGCCCGACGGATCGTTGGGCGCGATCCTCCGTGACAACTCCTCCATATCCCTGGGGCCGGACAGCCGGCTGGCGATTCGCGACTTCCGCTTCTCTCCCGCGGAGGGAAAATTCGGCCTGCTGGTCAGGATCTCCAGGGGGACGATGGCGTATCTCTCCGGGCTGATCGGGAAGCTCTCCCCCGACTCCGCACGGTTCGAGACCCCCGTGGCGACCATCGGAATCCGCGGAACCCGGTTCGCCGTAAAGGTGGGAGAACCCGCTCCGCAGTGAAACGCGCGTACGGCCTCGTCATGCTTCTCCTGCTCTGCGCCTGCGCGGCGCCTCCCCCCCGGCCCGCCGCTCCGCCGCCCCGCGACGTCGTGGTGCTGCTCCCGGACGACCAGGGAAAAACGGGCTCCGTCGTGGTGACCGGCGCGGGGACCGAGCGCGTCCTCTCGAAACCGGGACAGGCCGTGGCGGTATCCAAAGGCTCCGCTCCCGGGGACCCCTTCGTCCTGTCCGACTCCGAGCTGGCGGCGATGGCCGGTCCGGCGCTCCGGGCGCTCCCCCCTCCCCCGGCGCAATTCATCTTCTACTTCAACCTCGGCGAGTCGGAGCTGACGGACGAGTCGAGGGCGAGGCTTCGGGACGCCGCGCGGACCATCCGGGAGCGGTTCCCGGTCGACGTGAGCGTGGTGGGCCACACCGACACCGTCGGAGACAAGCGGTACAACTATCAGCTGTCGCTCAAGCGTGCGCGGTCGGTCGCCGCCCTGCTCTCCGCGGAGGGGGTCGACCCGGCGATCATGGAGATCACGTCCCACGGCAAGGACAACCCCCTCGTCCCCACCGGCGACCAGGTCCCCGAACCGCGGAACCGCCGCGTGGAGGTGACGGTGCGTTGACCGGCGAGAACTGCGGGTCCCGGTGAAGCGCCGCCCCCCCACCCGCCCGCTTCCGCTCCTTCTCGCCGGTGCCCTTCTCACGCTGCTCATGGCGGCGATCTGCGTATGGCCTCCCCCCCTCGCGGTCTTTCTCGAGGGGAAGATCTACGATTCCATCCTCCGCTCCGCCCCGCACCGGCCGCCGACCGGCGCCGTCGCGATCGCGGATCTCGACGAGGCCAGCCTCGCGAAATTCGGCCAGTGGCCGTGGCCCCGGTACCGGGTCGCGCTGCTCCTTCGGAAGATCCATGAAGCGGGGGCGGTCGCCGTCGGGATCGACATGGTGTTCGCGGAACCGGACCGGACCTCCCTGCGCTCCCTCTCCGAATCGATCCGGCGCGATTTCGGTACGGAGATCGCCCTCGCCGGCATTCCGCCCGAGGCGCAGGACGCGGACGCCGCCCTCGCGAAGGCGGTGGCGGAAGGACCGTTCGTCCTCGGATACTCGTTCGACTTCGAATCCCTCCGCGGGGAATCGTGCGTCCTTCATCCCCTGCGGGCCGCGGTTCGATCGACCGGCGACGCCGGGGAACCCGTCGGTTTCTTCGACGCCCCGGGGGTCGTATGCAACCTCCCCGCCCTCTCGAAGGCGGCGGGTTCCTCCGGCTTCGTAAACGTCGCGCCGGATCCCGACGGCGTGGTCCGGCGCGTCCCCCTCGCCATCCGCCACAAGGGGACGTTGTATCCGAGCCTCGCGCTGGCGGTGTATCTTCGCGCGCGCGGAGGCACCCCGGTCCTCGAGACCGGACCCGAGGGAGCGAAGGCGCTCCGGCTCGACGGGAAGGTCGTTCCGCTCGACCGGCGCGGGAACCTCCTCGTGAACTTCCGCGGCGGGCGCCGCGCGTTTCCCCACGTCTCCGCGCAGGCGCTCCTCGACGGCACCGCGGACCCGTCGGCGCTTTCGGGAAAGCTGGTCCTTCTCGGCACCACCTCCGCGGGGCTGCACGAGATCCGGACCACGCCGCTTTCGGCGGTACAACCGGGCGTCGAGATCCACGCCACGATCGTCGACGATCTGGTCGCGGGGGACCCGGTCGCCCAGCCGGCATGGGCCGGCGCGGTCCGCCTCCTGCTCGTCCTGCTGCCCGGATTGCTCCTGACCGGGCTGCTTTCCCGGGCGCGCGCCGCCTCGGCGCTCGCGGCCATGATACCGTCGGCCGTCTTCCTGGTCGCCGGCTCCTGGTGGCTCCTCGCGCACCGGCGCCTGTTCCTTCCGCCCCTGCTCCCGCTCGCGACGATGGCGTCCGTCTTCACGGTGCTGACGTCGATGCGGTTCCTGCAGGCCGAGCGGGAGGTGCGGGAGCGGACCCGGAAGCTCGCCCTGACGCAGGATGCGGTCATCCAGAGCCTCGCGGCGCTCGCGGAGACGCGCCACCACGAGACCGGCGGGCACATCCAGCGCACGCGCCACTACATGCGCGCGCTTGCCACGCACCTGCGGGAGCACCCCCGGTTTCGGCGCCACCTGGACGAGGAGACGGTGGACCTGCTCTTCCGGCTCGCGCCGCTCCACGACATCGGCAAGGTCGGGGTCCGCGACGACATCCTCCTCAAGCCCGCACCCCTGACGCCGGAGGAGTACGAGGAGATGAAGCGCCACACGATCTACGGATCCGAGACGATCCGGATGGCGAAGAACTTCCTCGGGGAGGACTCGTTCCTGCAGGTGGCGGACGAGATCGCGCTCAACCACCACGAGCGGTGGGACGGCACCGGATATCCCCGGGGGCTTGCGGGGGACGAGATCCCCATCCCGGGCCGCCTGATGGCCGCGGCGGACGCGTACGACGCCATCATCAGCCCCCGCCTGTACAAGCCGGCGATCCCCCACGAAGAGGCGGTCGATATCATCCGCGAACGGAGAGGGACGTACTTCGATCCCGACGTGGTCGACGCCTTCCTGGAGATCCGGGACGAGTTCCGGGCGATCGCGGACCGCTATGCCGGAACCGGGGTGGAGCCCGAACCGCCCGCCGACCGATGAGCTGAATGCTCCGGGGGGCCCCCGCGCGCGCCGAACCCTCTCGCCAGGACGAGGAGGACGATCCCGCTCGCCGCCAGGGCCGGAACGGCGATCCACAGGGCCTTCGATAGCGCCTCTCCCCTTTCGGCCCCCTCCGCGATGAACCGCGCGCTCCGGTGCCCCACCCATTCCGGGCTCAGCGCATCCCCCAGCAGGTGGATGAGGAACACGTTCACGGCCACCCCGGTGGCGCGGATGCTGGCCGGCACGCAGCTCACCGCCAGCGTGTTCACCGGACTCGTGTTGCAGAACAGCAGCAGCATCCCGATGAAGAACGCGGCGTACGCCGTTTCCGGGGTCGGAGCCGCGATGGCGAACGCGACGACCGGCGCGGCGCCGATCAAGGTGAGCCCGGAGATCCACACTCCGGCGTCCCGGAACCGGCCCTGGAGCCTCGACGTCAGGATCCCGCCCGCGAACGTCCCCGCGATCCCCGTGACGACGGCCAGCCCCCCGAACACGATGCCGGCGCGCCCCGGGCTCACCCCGTGCGCCCGCTGGAGAAGCGTCGGCGCCCAGACGCTCAAGGCGCCCATCGCGAAGGTGTACGCCGTGTAGCTCATGGTGCAGGCGAGCCATATCCGGTTGGAGAAGAGGTTCCGCACCCGCGCCGGGAAGGAGGATCCCGCCATGCGGTCCTCGAGGGTGTCCATCGCCCCCCGCGGCGGATCGGCGGTGCGCGTCATCCGCCACGCCAGGATCAGGCCGGGGATTCCCGCCACCAGGAACGCCGCGCGCCAGCCCCACGCCTGCGCCGCGACTCCCCCGACGGCGTACCCCAGGGCGCTCCCCACGGGGATCGCGAGGTAGAACCACGTGAAGGAGCGTGCCCGCTCCCGCTCCGGGTAACAGTCGGACAGGATCGCCGGGCCCAGGGAGGCGTACGCCGCCTCCCCCACGCCGACCAGCGCGCGCGTGGCGAGGATCCCCGCGAACCCTCCCGCGAACGCCGCGGCGGCGGTGGCGAGACTCCACAGCGCGATGCCGGCCGCCACCAGGCGCGGCCGGTGGAACCGGTCCGCCAGAGCGCCGAAGACGGGCGCGGCGACCATGTACGCGTAGATGAAGACCGGCTGGACCCAGCCGAGCTGGGCGTCGGACAGCGAGAGCTCCCGGCCCATCGGCTCCAGGACGGCGGCGACGACGTACCGGTCCATGTAGTTGAGGAGATTGATGCCGGTCAGGAAGGCCAGCAGGTTCACGGCGGCGCTCATCGGGGAATCAGGGTATCACAACGGTGCGGGCACGCCTTGCCGGCACCCCCTCGCGCGTGTAAGAGTGAAACGGATGCGCCGGGACGTCATCGCCGAACAGAAGCGGCTCGGGCGGAAAACGGTCGTCGCGCTTCCCGTCCACTATCCCGCGGAGCTGTTCACCGCGATGGACGTGCACGTCGTGGAGCTTTGGGGGCCGCCCGGTCCGCCGCGGGGACCCGACGCCGGGCGGATCCAGCCGTACGTCTGCGCCGTGGTGCGCAACGCCATGGCCTTCCTCGCCGACGGGGGCGCCCGCGAGGCCGACGCCCTCCTGTTTCCCCACACCTGCGATTCCATCCAGGGGATGGCCACCCTCGCACCCGACTTCGGCGGGTGGGGAAAGCCGGTCCTCCGCTACTTCCACCCCAAGGGGGAGGACCGCCCGGCGGCCCGGGCGCTGGTCCGGGCGGAGCTCGCATCCCTGTCCGCGGCGCTGGAACTGCTGACCGGGAGGACGTTGGAATCGAATCGGCTCGCGCAGGCGGTCGCTCTCCACGCGGAGATCCACCGGGTCCGGGGCGCCCTCCTGTCCCGCCGGACGTGCCTCGACCTCACGGATCCCGAGCTGTACCGGCTGCTCCGCCGCGGGGAGTACCTCTGGCCGGAGGACCACCTGTCGGAACTCATGGAAGCGGCGAAGCGTCTCGGCGGGGAACCTGTCCGGAACGGCGTGCCGCTGATGGTCACGGGATACGTCCCGGAGCCGATGACGCTGCTCGATCTCCTGGCATCCGCCGGCGCGTTCCTTGCCGCGGACGACTACGCGGCGGTGGGACGGCGCGTCCCCCTGCGCGCCCCCGACGACGGGGACGACCCGCTCGCGATCCTCGCCGAGCGGCCGTTCGCCCTTCCCCCCTGCCCGACCCGGGGAAGCGGCCGGGAGCGGAGGATGGACCACCTCGAATCGCTCTACCGGAGAGCCGGAGCCGCCGGGATCGTGATCCACGTTCCGAAGTTCTGCGAGCCCGAGGCGTTCGACGTCCCGGCGATCCGGACCCGCTTCGCGAAGATCGGCGCGCCGCATCTCTTCCTGGAAGGGGAGCTCGAGAGCCGGCTCTCCGGCCAGGCGGCGACGCGCCTCGAGGCGTTCGTGGAAACGGTCCGCGCGGGGCGGGCGTCCTCATGATCCTCCGCCGGCTGCGATACGAGGCGGTCTCCCGGGCGATCGGCCCCCTGCTGATGGCGGCGGACCGGATGCGCAAGTCGCTGTCCGGCTCCCGCGGGGGGCGAAGCGCGGGCCCCTTCGGCCCGCCCCTCGAATCGACCCGGAAACTCAGGGAGCTCTTGAGCCTCCACTACCTCGCCGGCCGGTTCGCCGACGGCGCCGTCCCGGTCGCCTGGGTCACCAGCGGCTTCCCCGTGGAGGCTCTCCGCGCGCTCGGATACCACACGGTCTACCCGGAAAACCACGGCGCGATCTGCTCCGTCCGGCGCCTGGTGCCGGAGCTGTCCGATGCGATCGAGGGGGAAGGGTACTCCCGCGACCTGTGCGGGTACGCCCGGGCCGACCTCGGGTCCGTCGCGACGGGGAAGAGTCCCGTCGGCCGCCTCCCGAAGCCGGACCTGCTCTGCTGCTGCACCAACATCTGCCAGACCGTTCTCTACTGGTACCGGGCGCTGGCGGACCGTTTCCGTGTGCCGCTCGTCCTGGTCGACGTTCCGTTCGTCTACGGAGAGGTCCCGCCGCACCACTTCGCGTACGTGGAGAGCCAGCTGGCCGACCTCGCCGCGGTCGCCGCGAAGATCGCCGGGCGGGATACGGACCGGGGGACGCTTTTGGAAACCGTCCGCCTCGCACGGGAAGGCTCCCGCCTGTGGGACGAGTGCCTGAAGACCGGCCGCGCCCGCCCCTCCCCGTGGACCGGCTTCGACGCCTTCTTCCACCTCGCGCCGATCGTCGCGCTTCGCGGCACCGCGGAGTGCAACGCCTACTACCGGACGCTCCGGGACGAGCTCTCGGACCGGGTCGCCCGCGGCGTCGGCGGGATCGCGAACGAACGGGTCCGCCTGCTCTGGGACAACCTCCCCGTTTGGTTCCACCTGCGGGAGCTCTCGACCCTGCTCGCAGGGAAAGGATTCAACATCGTCTGCGCAACGTACACGAACGCCTGGGCGGAGGCGGGGGCGCTGATCGACCCGGCCGACCCGGAAGGATCCGCGGCGCGCGCGTACCTCCACGTCTTCCTCAACCGGGACCTTCCCCACCGGCTCGCGCTGATGAAGCGGCTGTGCTCCGAATACGGCGCGACCGGGGCGATTCTCCACAGCGACCGTTCCTGCAAGCCGTACTCGATCGGCCAGGTCGACCTTTCGCGCCGCCTCTCCGACGCGGCGGGTGTCCGGTCGCTCCTGCTGGAAGCGGACCACGCCGACCCGCGCTCCTGGTCCGAAGCGCAGGCGCGCGCCCGCCTCGACGCCTTCACGGAGATGTTCGAGTGAAGCCCCTCCCCAGGGAATTCTACGACCGCGACACCGTGCGGGTCGCGACCGAGCTGTTGGGAAAGCGGCTCGTCCACCGGACGCGCGGGATCGAGCGGGTCGGGACGATCGTCGAGGTCGAGGCGTACCTGGGGCCGCACGACCGCGCCGCGCACTCCTCCCGGGGGCGGACGGAGAGGACGCGGGTGATGTTCGGCCCCCCGGGCCACGCCTACGTCTACCTGGTGTACGGAATGCACTGCTGCATGAACGTGGTGACCGAGCGCGAAGGGCACGCGTCCGCCGTCCTCCTCCGGGCGATCGAGCCGGTGCGGAACGTGGAGGGCCCCACCGCGGGCCCGGGACGGCTGTGCCGGGCGATGGACATCGACCGGCGGCTGAACGCGCACGATCTGTGCGGGGGCGGGTTCTTCATCGCGGACGCTCCGGCGGTCGACCGTCGCGCCATCGCGAAGCGGCCGCGGGTCGGGGTGGAGTACGCCGGGCGATGGGCCACGAGGCTTCTCCGGTTCTACATCCGGGGGAATCCGTTCGTGTCGAGGAAGTAGGCGCCGCCTAATACCGGCGGTCGTCGAAGGTCCGGCGGGTCTTTCTTTCCGACCGCGGAAGGGTCCCGTACGGCAGGATCTCCACCGCGCAGGAGATCATCAGGTTCCGCTTGATCTCCCTTGCGATCTCCCCGGAGAGCGCCCCGTCGGAGACGTGGGCCGCATGGGCCGAACGCTCCACCTTGAGCGTCATGTAATCCTTCCCGTCCTCGCGACGCGTGAAGTGCGACTGGTATTCGCTCCCCGCCCCGTTCACCTGGGAGAGCACCTCGTCCACCTGTCCCGGGTAGATGTTGACGCCCCGGAAGACCACCATGTCGTCGGATCGCCCGAGGATCCTGTCGTGCCTCGGCAGGATGCAGCCGCACGGGCAATCCCCCTCGACGAACCGCGTGAGGTCCCGGGAACGGTACCGGATGAGCGGCGCCGCCTCCTTGCACAGCGTGGTGTACACCATCTCCCCGATCTCGCCCGGCGCCACGGGCGCGAGGGTCTCCGGGTCGAGCAGCTCCAGGATGTAATGGTCCGCCCAGTAGTGGATCCCCGACTCGGCGTCGCAGGAGAGCCCCGTTCCCGGCCCGTACAGTTCGGTGAGCCCCGGGATGTCGTAGACCCGGTCCACGCCGAGCAGATCCTTGATGGTGGCGATCATGGCGTCGCTGGTCCGCTCCGCGCCGAGGATGACCTTCCGCAGTTTCAGCCGGTCGCGGATCCCCCGCGACTGGACCTCCTCCGCCAGGAGCAGCCCCATCGACGCGGTGCAGCAGAGGGCGGTGGTCTGCAGGTCCAGCAGGAACGTGCACTGGAGGTCCAGGTTGCCGGGCCCCGCGGGGATGGTCATCGCACCGAACTTCTCCGCCCCCAGCTGGAACCCCGCGCCCGCCGTCCACAGGCCGTACCCGACGCAGATCTGGACCCGGTCCTCCCGCGAGAGCCCCGCCATCTCGTAGCACCGGGCGAACATGTAGAGCCAGTCGTCGATGTCCTTCTGCGTGTAGCACAGGATCTTCCGCTTCCCGGTGGTCCCCGACGAGGAGTGTATCCGGACGATCTCGCGCGGGTCGACGGACCGGAGCGGCAGCGGGTAGCCGTCCCGGAGATCGTCCGCGTCGGTGAACGGAAGCCTCGCGAGGTCGCCGATCGACCGGATGTCGTCCGGCCCGACGCCGGCCCGTTCCAGCCGGCCGCGGTAGAAGGACGAATTCCGGAAGGCGTGGGCCACCGTCCACCGCAGCCCTTCGAGCTGGAACGCGGGAAGATCGTTCCGCGTGGCGTATTTCGGGGGGAATCGCGTGAGCATCAACGGTACCTTATACCCTCCCGCGCTCCATTCCAAGATCGAGCGCGGCGAGCGACGCCGCGAGCAGCCTGTCCCGGCCCTCGAACCGGCGGGAGAGGGCGCCCCTCATTTCATCGCCCGAGCAGAACAGGAGGCCGCCGTCGCGCGACGAGCCGAGCCTCGCGAGGATGAAACCGAGCAGCACCAGGTTCGCCCCCTGGGGATTCCCCGCGCCGCGCGCGATCCCCTCGGCGTCGATCGCGTGCACCGGGAAC
>JACRNP010000088.1 GCA_016234845.1 Deltaproteobacteria bacterium
CGCCAAGCGCGCGTTCGACGCGATGATGGAGATGAAAAAGATCGACATCGCCGCAATCGAGGCGGCGCGCCGAGGTTGATGTCGTAATCCGCGAAGGGACACACATAGGATTCGGACAATCGGCGATCTGCCCGCCCGACGGCCCATGCCTTCATCGGTATTAAGTAACGGCCGAGGATTTCAAGGCTCACCCGTTCATTAATTCAGCGCAATCCGGCTGAGGGGCTGCGGCGGAACACTCCGGTTGCTTTGGAGCGTCGAGCCGGAAACGCACCGCGTCCAAGCCGTTCTCCGGCACTTCTTCAATCCCCCCTTCTGGGGGAAATAGCGCATCTTCTTCGCAATTACTGGAAAATAATCCCCAACGCGTCCCCGGGAATGGATGTCGATATCTATTTATCCACATAAATAGATATATTGATGGATTATAAAACGTCAGGTTGGATGGCAAAGAAGTTGCTTGCATTAACGCTAATCTGGTATGGGCCCAAATCCGTAAGGAGGAACGTTACCGCCGGGTATGACTCAATGCGTCAATTGAAAAGTTAAACCGATCCGGTGCCTGTCTCCGGGATCCGTAAACGGGACATATGTGCTTGATAAATGTCTGCATACGTTTCCTGCCAACTCGATTCAGGAAAGGAGTAGCCATGAAAGGTCGTTCGAAGGTTTTCCGGCCCCTGGCCCTCCAACTGTTCCTGCTTTTTATAATGGCGGGTCCGTCTGCCATGGCGGTATCCCAACAACTTGTCGTCAGCAGCCAGATGACGAACAGCGTTCCCCGGTTCGACGGAACGACGGGCGGATTTCTCGATGCGTACGTCCGGTCGGGTGTGGGTGGACTCGCCGCGCCCATCGGCGTGTGCTACGGGCCGGACCGCAACCTTTACGTTTCGAGTTCGGGGACGAACAGCGTGCTCCGTTACGATGGCTTTACCGGAGACTTCCTCGGCGTCTTCATTGCCCAGGGAAGCGGGGGTCTCGCCGGCCCTTGGGGACTGACGTTCGGACCGGATGGGAATTTATATGTCGCCAGTTATTCGACGAACCAGATCCTTCGGTTCCACGGGACGACCGGGGATTATTTGGGTGTGTTCGCGGCCGAAAATATATCAGGGCCGTCGGACCTTGTATTTGGCCCGGATGGAAATCTCTACGTTCTGAACAGAGCGAACGGGTCGGTCGTGAGATTCAACGGGACGGCGGGAACTGCGATCGGCTATTTCGTCCCTCCGGGGCTTGCGGGAACCAACTCGCGTAGTTTGCGGTTCGGTCCGACCGGAGATTTGTTTGTTGCAAGCTTTTCTGCCCCGGCAGCGGTTTTGCGGTTCAACGGCCAGACCGGGGCCGGTATGGGGATATTCGCTTCCGGCAACGGGCTTTATTTCCCGACCGCTTTGACTTTCGGACCCGACGGCAACCTCTACGTAACCAGTTCGACGAACGGGAGTGTGCTCCGGTTCAACGGTTCATCCGGCGCGTTCATTAATCTATTCGTGGCCCCCGGTTCGGGCGGAATGTTCTTCCCCGCGTATCTCGCATTCTCCCCGGCGCCTCCAAACCACGTGCCCGTCGCATCCGCGGGAGGTCCTTACGAAGGGAGCGTCTGGCAGCCCATCGTCTTTGACGGCTCGAACTCCTCGGATCCCGATGGAGATCCCCTGACCTACTCCTGGAACTTCGGGGATGGCTCTCCGCCGGAAGCGGGGCCGAATGTTTCCCACGTCTATGCGGAAAGCGGCACCTACTCGGCGCAGCTCACGGTCTCGGACGACAGGGGAGCGATCGGCGTTGCGACGACCGACGTAGTGGTCTCGTACTCCAACCGCCGGCCAGTCGCGATGGTCGGAGGTGATCTGTCGGTTCCCGAGCGGAGCCTGGTCACTCTTGACGGGTCCGGAAGCTTCGATCCCGATCCCCCCGATGTCCTGACCTTCATCTGGACCCAGGCGGCAGGTCCGGCCGTGTCGCTCGATCGTCTCGATCCGAAGCGCCCGACATTCACTGCCCCGGAGACCGGCGATTCCGGCGCGCTGTTGACTTTCCAGTTGCAGGTCTTCGACGGCAACCTCTACAGCGTCCCGGTTTACGCAAACGTGGCCGTCAACAATATCAACCGGTCCCCTTCCGCCATGACGGGCCCGGACCAGACGGCACCCGAAGGGAGCGAGGTCGTTCTCGACGCAACCGGAAGCGCCGATCCCGACGGCGATCCTCTCACGTACACGTGGCAACAGCTCACAGGCCCCGAAGCATCCTTCGATCTCTCCAATCCGGTCCGCCCCGTAATCACGCTCCCCCAGGTGGGGAGAGAAGGCGCCGTGCTCTCATTCCAGTTGACGGTCGGCGACGGGCAGTTGAGCAGCTCGCCCGCCATTACGACCGTGAGCGTCACCAACGTGAATCAGGCCCCGACGGCCGATGCCGGCATCGACTTTGAGGTGCCGGAAGGGACCAACGTTACTCTGGACGGTTCCCGCAGCGTCGATCCCGACGGCGATCCCCTGACCTACATCTGGACCCAGACGGCGGGGCCGGCGGTTACCCTCAATCTCGCCCATCCGGCTCTTCCGACCTTCACGGCACCGTTCGCGTCCACGGCCGGGGAGACGCTCTCCTTCCTGCTCGTGGTCGGAGACGAGAGCCTGTCCAGCGCCCCGGCCGCCGTCACCGTGTCCGTTTTCAACGTCAACCAGCCTCCAGTTGCCAATGCGGGCGCCGGACAGGTCGTGAACGAGGGAGACACGGTCGTCCTGCACGGAGAGGCCAGCTCGGACCCGGACGGGGAGACGATATCCTACCAATGGAACCAGGTCGGAGGAACGCCCGTGGCGATCGACCTGGCCGATCCCTCCCGCCCGTCGTTTACCGCTCCCGCCGTGGCCGCCGAAGGCGCCACTCTAACCTTCCAGCTCATGGTCAACGACGGCGAGCTTTCAAGCGAGGCCGCCCTCGCCAACGTTACCGTGAAGAATGTCAACAAGACCCCCGTCGTCGACGCGGGGACGCCCCAAACGGTAAAGGAAGGGAGTTCCGTGACCCTGGACGGATCGGGGAGCTACGATCCCGATGGGGACATGTTGACCTATGAATGGGTGCAGACGGCCGGCGCAGCCGTACTGGTCGACAACCCCACCGCGATGCAGCCTTCGTTCACCGCCCCCTCGGTTTCATACGAATCGACGTTGATCTTCCTCCTGACGGTGTCCGACGGAACGCTCTCCGCATCGGCTTCCGTGGAGGTCACCGCCCAGAACGTGAACCACCCGCCGGTGGCGCATGCGGGCGAGAACCGGGTTGTGGCGGGGGACACGCGGGTCGTCCTCGACGGCTCGAGGAGCACCGATCCGGACGGCGATTTGCTGAACTACTCCTGGCAGCAAGTGGACGGCCCCCGGATCATTCTGGACCTTACGGATCCGGCCCATCCCAATTTCACGGCCCCGGATGTTTCCACCGAAACGATGCTGGTCTTTGGGCTCACGGTCGGCGACGGAGCCGTCTGGAGCGAACCCGCCTACGTCAACATCACGGTGACTCCGGCACATCATCCGCCGATCTGCTCCGGCGCCGTGCCCTCGAAGACGCTCCTGTGGCCGCCCGACCACAAGCTCGTGCGGGTGGCGGTGACAGGGGTGACGGATCCGGAAAGGAATCCCGTCCGGATAGAGGTGATGCGGACGACCCAGGATGAGCCGAACCAGGGACTGGGCGACGGGGACACTCCTGTGGATGCGGTGGCGAGCGGAAACTCCATCCTGCTGCGGGCCGAACGTTCCGGTCCGGGCAATGGGCGCGTCTACTCCGTGGAGTTCAGGGCCTTCAACATCCACGGCGACAGCTGCACGGGGAGCGTAACGGTCTGCGTGCCGAAGAGCGCATCCGAGAAATTCTGCATCGACGACGGCCAGAGGTATCTTTCGGACCGGTAGATCGCCTATCGCGGGGGGGTGGGGCGTTTGGCGCCCCGCCTCCCTTCGACACTCGATCGCGGTGTCCCGCCGCCGGCTTTTGCCCATCGGAAGTTCGATAACAGGGAAACGTTGCCGCGTGATCGGCGCATCTTAAGCGGGTGAGGATGCCGGCCACGAGCCGGCCGGAAAGGAGACCTCCCCGATGGCGCACGATCTGCCGCCCCTCCCGTACGCTTTCGACGCGCTCGAGCCGTACGTGGACGCGAAAACGATGGAGATCCACCACGACAAGCACCATGCGGCGTACGTCAACAACCTCAACAAGGCTCTCGAAGGCCATCCCGACCTTCAAAAACTTCCGGTCGACGAACTGCTCGCGGGGATCGGCAAGGTGCCGGAGACGGTCCGCACCGCCGTGCGCAACAACGGCGGCGGCCACCTGAATCATTCCCTGTTCTGGAAGATCATGAAGAAGGGCGGCGGCGGCGAGCCGTCGGGGGAACTCGCCGACGCCATCCGTGGCGCGTTCGGCGCGTTCGGGGATTTCCGGAAAGCCTTCACCCAGGCCGCGGTGTCCCGGTTCGGGTCCGGCTGGGCGTGGCTTCTGATCCGCGGAGGAAAGCTGGTCGTCGAATCGACGGCGAACCAGGACAACCCCGTCCTGGACGGGGGCAAGGCGTTCTTCGGACTCGACGTCTGGGAGCACGCATACTACCTGAAGTACCAGAACCGGCGCCCGGACTACATCGAGGCCTGGTGGAACACCGTCGACTGGGCGCAGGTCGCGGAGAACTTCGCGCAGGCAAAAAAGTAGTTTCCGCTTACGGTATCGGCGGGCAGACTGCCCGCCCGGTTCACGGGGGTCAACAGCCGGTATCCCGGTCCGCCTCGAGGAAAGCGTGTTCCAGGAACGAATTCAACGCATGCAGCCAGCCTGCGGGGGCGTCGTTCTGCGCCTCCGCAGGGTCCGGGCACGGGTCCGGGGTCTGTTTCGGGCTTGATTCGCCTGATTCCGCAAAGTTATTCATACGACGATTGGATGCCATTCCGGAAGGCACAGGTTCCCGTTGGCCCCTCGGACCTCCGCAAATGGTACGATCTCCGCGTATCGGACACGGAGGTGCGCGCGGGACCGGATGACGACCGACGATCGGGCGTGGAAGAAGGATGCCCTGGACCGCACCGCCGTCCTGGTGCTCGTGGCCCTCTGCGCGAGCTGGGGCCTGCAGCAGGTGACGATCAAGGTCGCCAACCAGGGCGTCTCGCCGATATGGCAATCCGGGATCCGATCCGTCGGCGCCACCATCCTCCTCCTGCTCTGGATGGCGGTTCGCCGGGAGCCCCTGCTGGAGAAGGACGGAACGTTGTGGTACGGGATCGCGGCGGGGATCCTCTTCGCGGGGGAGTTCATCCTGATCTTCCGGGGCCTCGAGTACACGAACGCGTCGCGGTCCGGGATCTTCCTCTACCTCGCCCCGTTCATCGTGGCGATCGGGGCCCACCGGTTCATCCCCGGCGAGAGATTGCGGATGGTCCAGGTGGCGGGGCTGTGCAGCGCCTTCGCGGGCATCCTTGCGGTCTTCCACGAGTCGCTGACGCTCCCCACGGCGCGAATCCTGATCGGCGACGGCATGCTGGCCGGGGCCGCGCTGCTGTGGGGCGCCACCACGATCCTGATCAAGGCGACTCCGCTCGCGAAGATATCGCCGGGGAAAACCTTGCTGTACCAGCTGGCCGTCTCCGCCGTGCTCCTTCCGATATTCTCTTTTGCGATCGGCGAGCCGGGGATCGTTCGCCTGACTCCGGTGATCGTGGGCTGCCTGGTCTACCAGACGGTCTGGATCGCCTTCGCCACGTACCTGGCGTGGTTCTGGCTGGTCCGGCATTACCCCGCGTCGCGCCTGATGTCGTTTACCTTTCTCACGCCGCTGTTCGCGGTGATCGCCGGCGGAACGCTTCTTCGGGAGCCGATCACGGGCAAGCTCCTGGTCGCGCTCGTGCTGGTGGGGATGGGCATCTACCTGGTCAACCGACCCGCCGTGCGATCCTGACGGTACGGATCCGGAGAAACGGAACCCGGCCTCAGAAATCCACCAGCACCTTGAATCCGCCGTACCCCATGCGCTTCATGTCGAAGGGCATGTTCTTCGGGTCGCACATCTCCTTGACGCGGGGATCGCTCATGATCTTCGCGTTCACGCGGTCCCGGTGCGCGCGCGACTTGTACACGATGTACGAGAACACCACCGTCTCGCCGGGCTTGAGCTTCAGCATCCGGGGGAACGGTATCCCGAACTTCACGGCGAGGTCGTCCCCCGAGCATTCCTTGTAGTCGAGTGCGCCGTATTCGCGCCAGATATCCCTCGCCTTCCGTGCCATGCGGGCGTAGGACGCCAGGTTCTTCTTCGGCACGGGAATCACGAAACCGTCGACGTATCGCATATGTCCTCCGCTCAAGGCATGCATAACTGTATTTTGGTGTCGCGACGCGGCGGGAAGATTCACTTTCGCGGAAAAGAACCGCCGATTCCCCCTCATCGAAATCGGTACCCGGTCGAACGTCGGATCCCTTCGCGGTGTACCATGTAGGGAAACCGAACGCCTTGAAGGAGACCCCCATACGACCGATGTTTCTGCCCGATGTGGAGCACAGGGAGCCCGGCGGGCCGTACGGCCGCCTGATCGACGGGTTGCGGGTCGCGGGCCGGCCGGTGCCGCAGATCATGCACCTGTTCGCGTACAAGCCGGAACAGAGCGATTTCCTGTCGCGGTTCACCCAAAGCGTGATGCGCGGGCCATCCGCGCTTCCCGCGGGACTCCGCGAATTGATCGCGGCCTTCACCTCCCGGCGCAACGACTGTCTTTTCTGAATCGGAGCCCACGCCGCGGTCGCGGCGTCCCTCCTGGAGAACCGCGCCCTGGTCGAAGCGGTGCTGCGGGATTACCGCACGGCGCCGATCGGCGATCGGGAGAAAGCGCTGTTCGCCTTCCTCGAGAAGATGATCCGGGAGTCGAATCGACTTCGGAAGGAGGACGTGGAGGAGGTGAAGGCCGCTGGCTGGGACGACGCGGCGCTGTACGACGCCATCACCGTGTGCTCGCTTTTCCATTTCTACAACAAATGGATCGACGCCACGGGGGTGAGCGACATGGACCCCGCCGCCTACGAGGCGTCCGGGGCGCGGCTTGCGAGCCTCGGCTACGTCCCTCCCGGTTGAGGTTCGGAGAACGGATCGATTGCGTCGATCCCCCGAATTGCTTATTCTGAATCCGTTTCAGGGGGCGGGGCACGGAACGGGTACCGGTGTTTCTCGGGAGGTCGCTGCCCATGGGAGCGTTTCGCCTTCTCCCCGCCCGTCGGATCGGGCTTGCGGTGCTGATGGTCCTGTGTGCGATTGGCTGCGACCGGACACCGCAGGATCGATCGCCGAAATACGGAACCGAGCCGTCGTCGCGAAACATCCGGACTTACAGCTTCGCGGTGCATCCCCTCCACAATCCGTCGAAAATGTACGAGGCGTACCAGCCGCTGATCTCCTGGCTCAACCGGATGGACAGGGATGTCCATTTCGATCTGGAATCATCCCGCGACTACGCCAATTTCGAAGATAAGTTCCGGGCCCGCAAACCCGCGTTCCTCCTGCCGAACCCGTGGCAGACTCTGGAGGCGGGGAAAGCCGGGTACGCCGTCATCGCGATGGCGGGGGAGCCTCGCGACTTCAAGGGCATCTTCCTCGTGCGTCGGGACAGCGGCATAAGAATTCCGGCGGACCTCAAGGGGAAGGCGGTCAGCTATCCGTCGCACACGGCGCTGGCCGCCTGCATCATGCCCCAGTACTTCCTCCACCGGCACGGCGTGAACGTGATGAAGGACATCGAAAACCGGTACGTCGGCTCCCAGGAATCGTCCATCATGAACGCCTACATGAAGCACACGGCGGCGGCCGCCACCTGGCCCACGCCGTGGCGCGCCTTCCAGAGGGAACACCCCTCCGAGGCGGCTGAGATGAAGCTGGTGTGGGAGACCGCGACCCTCATCAACAACTCCGTCATGGCGCGGGACGACGTTCCCGGTTCCGTGCGGGAACGGGTCCGCGCATCCCTGCTGGGACTTCACGAGACTCCGGAAGGCCGGACCATTCTGAAGGGGATGGAAACCGCGCGTTTCCTTCCGGCGTCGGACGCGGACTACGAGATCGTGCGTGACTTCGTCGCCCGGTTCGAGGAAGAGGTGCGCCCGGTGGAGCGGAAATGACGGGAAAACGAGTCCGGGACATTCTGTTCGGAACGCTGCGCCGCCAGCTGATCGTCGGCGTGGCCGCCGTGCACGCCGTCATGATGACGGTATTCATCGGCGACCTCACCTGGAGGCAGCAGTCCCTGATCCTGGACCGCCAGGCGGAACATGCGACCGCCCTGGCGCACACGCTTGCCGCTTCGGCGGCCGGGTGGCTTTCCGCGGTCGATATCTCCGGCCTCCAGGAGCTGGCCGAAGGGCTGCGCCGGTATCCGGACCTGACGTACGCCATGCTGCTCGACAACCGGGGGCAGGTGCTCGCGCACACCGACAGGTCGCGTCTCGGGCAGTACGTGCTGGACCTGCCGGCCGATCCTCGGGAATCCGTGCTGAGCCGGAGCGCCGCGCTGGTGGATGTCGTCGTGCCCGCGATGCTTTCCGGCAAGCAGGTCGGATGGGCGCGCGTGGGGATCGGCCAGCGGCAGGCCGGGCGGAAGCTGATGGAAATCACCCGGAACGGGGTGTTCTACGCGTTGGTCGCCGTGTTCATCGGATCGTTGCTGGCGCTCCTCGTGGGGAAACGCATCACCCGCCGGCTCTACAGGATCCGGTCCGTCATGGACGAGGTGGGCGCGGGCAATTACCAGGCCCGTTCCGACCTGGCCGGCGCCGACGAGGCGGCCGGGATGGCGGCCAACTTCAACAGGATGCTCGACATTCTGGAAGAGCGCGATCGGGAGGTGAAGCGGAGCGAGGACAGGTACCGAACCCTGATCCAGAACATCCATTCCGCCATCGTGGTGCACGGGCCCGGGACGGAAGTCATCGCGAGCAACTCGTTCGCGCAGACGGTGCTGGGCCTGACCGAGGAGCAGATGCGGGGGAAGGATGCGAACGATCCGGCCTGGAGTTTCCTGAGGGAGGACGGCACTGGAATGCCGGTCGAGGAATACCCGGTAAGCCGCGTCGTGGCCACGTGCCGTCCGGTGCGGGACTGCGTTGTGGGGATCAGCCGCCCCGGCAAGGGCGCGGTGGTGTGGGTATTGGCCAACGCCGAACCGGTCGTCGACGACGACGGCGGACTTTCCCGCGTCCTTGTGAACTTCGTGGACATCACCGAGCGGAAGTCGCTCGAACTCCGGTATATCCAGTCCCAGAAGATGGAGGCCGTCGGAAGGATGGCCGGCGGAATCGCCCACGACTTCAACAACCTCCTCACGGTCACCATCGGGTATTGCGACCTGGCGCTGGCCCGGATCGGGTCCACGGATCCGCTGCGGCACGACCTGGCGGAGATCCGGAAGGCATCCGACCGGTGTGCATCGCTGACGCGGCAGCTGCTGGCCTTCAGCCGGAAGCAGATCCTGGTTCCGAAGGTGATCAGCCTGAACGGGATCGTGGCCGACATGGACAAGATGCTGCGGCGCCTCCTCGGGGAGGATATCGAACTGGTGTCGGTGGCGGGGAAGGGACTCCGGAACGTGAAGGCGGATCCCGGGCAGATCGAGCAGGTGATCGTGAACCTGGCCGTCAATTCGCGGGATGCGATGCCTCGCGGGGGGAAGCTGACCTTCGAGGCGTCGAACGTCGTGCTGGACGAGTCGTACACGGGCGATCACAAGTACATCTCCCCCGGTCCCTACGTGATGCTGGCGGTGAGCGACACGGGGTGCGGAATGGACAAGGAGATGCTGGCGCGGATCTTCGAGCCGTTCTTCACGACGAAGGAAAAGGGGACCGGGCTGGGTCTTTCCACCGTCTACGGGATCGTGAAGCAGAGCGGGGGGCACATCAACGTGTACAGCGAGCCGGGGGTCGGGACGACGTTCAAGATCTATTTCCCGCCCGTGGACGAGCCGGTGGCCGATGCGGTCCGGGCGGCCGCCTTGCCGCAGGAGGAGCTGCGCGGCGATGAAACGGTCCTGGTGGTGGAGGACGAGGACCTGGTCCGGCAGATGGTCCGGGGGATCCTGGAACAGTACGGGTACGGCGTGCTGGAGGCCCGGAGCGGAGGCGAGGCCATCGACCTGTGTTCCCGGCATCGGGGAACGATCCACCTGATGCTGACCGACGTCGTGATGCCCGGCATGAACGGCGTGGAGCTGTCGAAGCGGTTGGCGCCCATCCAGCCGGGGATGAAGGTGCTGTTCATGTCGGGGTACACGGTCGACGCGATCGTGCACCAGGGGATCCTGGAGTCCGGCATCGCCTTCCTCCAGAAGCCGTTCTCCATGGATTCCCTGGCGCACAAGTTGCGGGAGGTGCTCGGACCGGGAACGGCGCCGCGGGATTGACGCGCGGTCCCCGGGAAGGTCATCCTTAGAAGACGGGGAATGGACGGGCGAGGAATTCCAATGGATGACGACACCTCCCGGGATGCGATTCGATTCCGGCCATTGGCCGTGGGCTGTTCCCTGCTGTCCGTCGCCGCAGGGTCGGTCGCCCTCATCGGGTGGGGATTCGGGCTCCCGTCCCTGACCAGCCTTTGGTCGGGCAGGATCCCGATGGCGCCCAGCACCGGGCTTCTGTTCATCCTGTACGGGGTCGCGGCCTTCCTCCGGGGCCGGTGGCCGACGCGGCGCGGGGCGTATCGGGCGGGGATGGCCCTCAACGCCGCAGGCGCAACGGTTGCGTTGCCGCTGCTGTTCCTCTCCTTCCGGGGGGTACACCCCTCGATCGAACATCTCGGATTTCCGATCACCGGCACGGTGGCCGGAGCCCCGATCGGGCACATGTCTCCGGTCGCGGCGCTCTGCTTCCTCCTCGCCACGACATCCTTCCTTGCGTTGCCTCCGTCACACCCGGGTGGGTCGCGGAGGTCCGCGGCGGCCCTGTTTTTCGCATTCCTCCTTCTCGCGGTGTCGTTCGTGCTTCTCCTGGCGTACCTGTTCGGAACCCCCCTGTTTTACGCCGGGTCCTTCATCCCCCCCGCGGCCACGACCAGCCTCGCCTTCTCCGCTCTCGGGATCGCGCTGCTGGCTCTCGGCCTGCCGCATACCCGGTTCCTTCGTCGGGAGGGCGAGCAGGTCACGCGGACCGAATACGCGCTCCTCCTGGTGTTCCTCCTTCTGGGGTCGGGGATCGTCACCTTGGGATACCTGTACCATCTGAACCACGAGCGCCGTTACCTCGCGGAAGTGAAGAGCCAGCTCTCGGCCATCGCCGACCTGAAGGTGCGCGACGTGGTTCAGTACCGCAAGGAGCGGCTGGATGACGCCGGCGTATTTTTCCGGAACGCATCCTTCTCGGACATGGTCCGGCGCTTTCTCGAACAACCCGGCGACGAGGCCGCCCGCAGGCAGATCCGGGATTGGATCGGGAACTACGGTTCGCAATTCGAGTGCGATCGGGTCATCCTGTTCAATACCCGGGGCGTTGCGCGGTATTCGGTTCCCGGATCGCCGGAGCCCTCCGACTCCATATTGTCGAAGCGCGCGGTCGACATCCTGCGGTCGGGCCGGGTATCGTTCCAGGATTTCTACCGGAACCGTCCCGACGGGAAAGTGTACCTGGCGGTCCTGGTTCCCATCCTCGGCGGACAAGGCGACGGGGTGCCGCTTGGAGTTCTCGCCCTGCGCATCGATCCGGAAAAGTTCCTGTATCCCCTCATCCGTCATTGGCCGACGCCCAGCCGGACAGCCGAGACGGTTCTGGTGCGTCGGGAAGGAGACGACGCCCTCTATTTGAATGAGCTGCGGTTCGACAAGAACGCCGCTCTCGCGCTGCGGTTTCCGCTGAATCCCCGGTCGGAGCTGCCGGCGATCCAGGCGGTGCTCGGAAGGACAGGGATCGTCGAAGGGCGGGATTACCGCGGAAGGCCGGTGATCGCCGACGTCCGCAAAGTTCCCGACTCGCCGTGGTATGTGATCGCGCGGATGGATCTCTCGGAAGTCTACGAGCCGGAGCGCGAGCGGCTCTGGTGGATGGTGTCGCTGGTCAGCGTCATGCTCCTCGCCGCCGGGGCGGGCGTCGGCCTGGCCTGGCGGCAGCAGAGGGCGCGTTTCTACCGGGAGCAGTACGAGGCGTCGCAGGAGCGGCGGAACCTGGAGGCGCAGCTCCGGACCGCCCAGAGGATGGAGTCGGTGGGCACGCTGGCGGGAGGCATCGCGCACGACTTCAACAACGTGTTGACCGTGATCCTCGGGTACGGGGAGATGCTGAAGTTCCGGATCGCGGGCGACCCGAAGGCGGTTTCGGACCTGGACGAGATGCTGCGGAGCGCGGAACGGGCGTCGGTGCTCACCCGGCAGATCCTCACTTTCGCCCGCCGCCAGATCATCGAGCTCGGCAACATCGATCTGAACCGGGTGGTCGCCGACCTCGGGAAGCTCATCCGGAAGGTCACGAGGGAAGACATCGAGTTCCGGACCATCCTGGCGGAGCGGTTGCCGACGATCCGGGCGGACCGGGGGCAGGTGGAGCAGGTGATGATGAACCTGGCCCTGAACGCGCGGGACGCGATGCCGGGCGGGGGGCAGCTCGTGGTCGAAACGCAGGAGGCGTGGCTGGAGGAGGAGTACGTCCGGCAGCGCCCGTACATGAAAGCGGGCCGGTACGCGGTGCTATCGGTTACCGACACCGGGATCGGGATGGACGAGGGAACCCGGGAGCGCATCTTCGAGCCGTTCTTCACCACGAAGGGGCCCGACAAGGGGACGGGGCTGGGGCTGGCCGTCGTATACGGGATCGTGAAGCAGCACAACGGATTCGTCCATGTGTACAGCGAACCGGGAAAGGGATCGACGTTCCGGATCTATTTCCCCGCGGTGGCCGTTCCCGCCGACTCGCAGGCGCCCGTGTCCCCGGGGATCGTCCTCGGGGGGAGTGAAACGATCCTTCTGGCGGAGGACGACGAGGCGATACGGAACCTCGCGGAGAAGACGCTGGGTTCCTACGGATACAAGGTGCTGGTCGCTTGCGACGGGGAGGAGGCGGTCGATCTGCTCCGCCGGCATGGCAAGGAGGTGGCGATGGTCGTGCTCGACGTCGTCATGCCGAAGAAGGGCGGGAAGCAGGCGTACGAAGAGATGGCCGGCGGGACTCCGGGCCTGAAGGTCCTTTTCCTGAGCGGCTATCCCGCCGACGCGATCCACGACTCGTTCGTCCTGCACCCGGGGACGCCGTTCCTGCAGAAACCGTTCGGCCCGGGCGACCTGGCGAGGAAGGTGAGGGAGATCCTGGACCGGTGAAGGGGGAGCGGGGATGAACCAGAAGAAAGTCGCGATGGAGCACGACAAGAAGATCGCCCTCGTGGCGCACGACAACAAGAAGGGCGACCTGGTGGAATGGGCGAAATTCAACCGCGAGCTGCTGGAGCACCACCGGATTTACGCCACGGGCACGACCGGCGAGATACTGGAACGGGAGCTCGGCTTCCGGATCACGAGGCTTCAGAGCGGACCGTTGGGCGGGGACCAGCAGATCGGCGCGAAGATCGCCGAAGGGAAGATCGATTTCCTCATCTTCTTCTGGGATCCGCTCGAGCCCCAGCCCCACGATCCCGACGTCAAGGCGCTCCTGCGGTTGGCGGTGGTCTGGAACATCCCGATCGCCTGCAACCGCTCCTCCGCCGATTTCATGATCTCCTCCCCGTTGATGGACGGGGATTACGATCGCCTCGTTCCCGATTACGAGTCGTACCGAACGCGCAAGATCGCCGGAGACGAATGAGGTGGGCGGAGTGGGGCCGCGTTAATCGTCTGTATCTTCGCCGGCTTTGCGCAGGATGTTCACGGAAGAGGTGAAGTCTTCCTCCTCGTCGGCCACGGCCCAGAAGAAACCGCAGTCCATGCAATCCTGGAATTTTCTCGCGGAAGTCCCCTGGGGGGCGCCGAAGCAAAGGGTCCCCGCGATCGCCCAGCAGCAGCGGCCGCCGTTCACCCCCCCGTTGACGCCGTCGCCGTTGATGGCCGTCGGCGCGGGGCACTCCCCATGTTCGTCCACATGTTTCCCGCCGGGTTCCCGCCCGCAATTCATGAATTCCCAGCAGTTGAGCTTGCGCTTCGGTTTCACGGTAATGATTTTCGTTCAACCGGGTGGATCCATACAAGAAGTCTTTATCGTCTTCCAAAAAAAATATTCCGCTTGCCATATGCTTTGGCCAATATATGCTGTAAGCATATTAAGGAGGGAGGCGAGATGGTCTCCGGACATGCGGCGCACGCGGCGCGAAGGTCCTTCACGCGGCTTGCGAGGTTCTTCGACCAGCTCCTGCGCGGCAAGCTCACCTGCGGCCCGCTGACCGTCCAGCAGTTCTCCACGCTGGAGGCCCTGGAAAGGGGTCCGCGGACGATGAACGACCTGGCGTCGCAGGTCGGTCTGCACCAGAGCACCATGACGCGGATCGTCGACCGCCTCGAGCGGGACGGATTCGTCGGAAGGGAGCGGGGCCGGGCGGAGAAGAGGAAAGTCTCGGTCGTCCTCACCGCGGAAGGGAAGAAGCTGTATCGCCATCTCGACAAGGAGTGCGCGTCGTTCACGGAACGGCTGTTGGGCGCCGTTCCGGCGGAGCGCCGGGCGTCGTGCGTGGAGGCGCTGGTGCTGATGTCGGGCACGCTGGATCCGGACAACGAGAAGTTCCGGACGATATTGCGGGAGTGCTGCCGCGGGACGAAAGGAGAACCGACGTGACGGACCGCTGTTCCGGTTCGAAGGAACCGACCCCGTGCTGTGGGGGATCGGACCCGTCCCCGTTCGACGGGACGTTCGAGACCCGGTTCATCGACCGGTGGATCGATACGCCGGCCGGGCGGGTGGCGCGCGTGACGACCCGGCTCGACTGGAGGGACGCCGCGGGGCGGTGGAAGATGCGATGGGGGATCGGAAGGGGCTCCTGGCGGGTCGCGCCGGGCCTCTATTGCGTCGGCGAGGCGGGACCGGGATCCCCGGTGCTGGTCACCGCGAACTGCAAGATGTCGTTCGACGCGCTCCGGCGGGAACTGGACGGCGTGGACGCGTGGATCCTCGTGCTCGATACGGCCGGCGTCAACGTGTGGTGCGCCGCGGGGAAAGGGACGTTCGGGACCGGCGAGCTGGTCCGGCGGGTGAGGGCGGCCCGGCTGGAGCGGCTGGTCTCCCACCGGCGGCTCGTGCTTCCCCAGCTCGGGGCGCCGGGAGTCGCCGCGCACCGCGTACGCGAGGAGTGCGGGTTCACCGTGACGTACGGTCCGGTCCGGGCGAAGGACGTCCTTCGCTTCATGGAAAACGGGATGAAGGCGGAGCCGGGGATGCGCGCCGTCACCTTCACGGCGATGGAGCGGCTCTCCCTGGCCCCGGTGGAGCTCGTGGGATCGCTGAAGCCGCTGGCGTGGGCATCGGCGGCGCTGTTCCTCCTGGGCGGAATCGGACCGGGGATCTTTTCCCCGGGAAACGCGTGGCACCGCGGCGCCGGGGCCGTCGCGGTCTGCGTGGCGGGCATCCTCGGGGGCGCCGCGCTGACCCCGTTGCTCCTTCCGTGGCTTCCCGGCAGGGCGTTTTCCGCCAAGGGCGCCCTGGTCGGCGCGGTCGTCGCGGGGGCCTTCCTCGCGGCGGACGGGACATCGACAGGGGCGATCCCGGGAGTCGCGACGACGCTGGCGGTCTCCGGGATATCCTCGTTCGTCGCCATGAACTTCACGGGCGCGACGCCCTTCACCTCCCCGTCGGGGGTGGAAAAGGAGATGCGCCGGGCCATTCCGCTCCAGGCGGCCTCCGCCGTGCTGGCGGCGGCCCTCTGGATCGGCGAGGCGTTTATCCGCTGAACGGCGGGAGCAAAGGGGAGAATCGGATGCGGGGCTTTTCGTATCTCGAAGGGGTTTCGACGCTGCGGCTCGACCCGGGACGCTGCAACGGGTGCGGATTGTGCGAACAGGTGTGCCCGCACGACGTGTTCTCCGTGTCCGGCGGGAAGGCGGCCGTCGTCGACCGGGACCGTTGCATGGAGTGCGGGGCGTGCGCCATGAATTGCCGGCCCGCCGCCATCTCGGTCACCCCCGGGGTCGGGTGCGCCACCGCGATCATCGGGGGATGGATCTCCGGCGCGAAGCCGTCCTGCGGGTGCGCCTGAACGGCCGCCCCTTTCCTTGTTCCTCTCCGACCCGTAAACTGAAGCCGGATGCGACTCCCCGGAGGTGAGGGTTTGAAGAAAAACGTCCTGTATTCGGAAGAGGGAGGGGTCGGCGTGATCACCGTCGACCGCCCCGAAGTGCACAACGCGTTGAACATGGGCACGATCCGCGAGCTCCGGGAGCTCTGCCTGAAGCTCAAGGCGGAAGAGCGCCTCCGCGCCTTGATCCTCACCGGCGCCGGGGACAAGACCTTCCTGTCCGGCGGGGACCTGAAGGAGTTCCGGCACCTGAAGACCGTGGAAGAGGCCCGGCACATGGTCTCGACCATGAAGGAGGCGACCGACCTGCTCTCCGGTTTCCCGTGGCCGGTCATCGCCGCCATCAACGGGCTGGCGGTCGGGGGCGGCTGCGAGACCGCCGTGGCGTGCGACTTCCGCGTGGCGAGCCGGACGGCGAAGCTGGGGTACCGGCAGATCCGGATGGGGCTGATCAGCGGCTGGGGGGGAGGCCCCCGCCTGGTCCACCTCATCGGGAAGGGGCGGGCGCTCCGTCTGATGACGACGGGAGAGCTGTTGTCCTCCGAGGAGGCGTTGGACATCGGGCTGGTGGACCAGGTGGTGGAGGCGGACCAGGTGATGCCGTCGGCGCTCGCGCTGGCGCGGACCATCGCGGAGAACGCTCCGCTCGCCGTGCGGGCGTACAAGCGCCTCGTGCAGATGACCGCGCGGGTGCCGCTCGAGGCGGCGCTGGAATTCGAGACGGAGCTGTTCGGCCCGGTGTGGGTCTCGGAAGACCACGACGAGTGCGTCCGCGCCTTCTTCGAGAAGAGGAAGCCCAACCCGGTCGGGAGGTGACGGCGCGCGTCTCGCGGCCGAAACGAAAACGGGGGGCCGGGACGAAAACGCCCCCGCCCCCCGGATGCCGTTCCCGGCGGTTTCCGGACCGCGCTACTCGACTGGGGTGAACGTCCCCGCCTTCGCCTTGAACAGCGCCTTCAGGAATTCGCGGTTGAGGCGCGCGATGAACTTCACGTCGATCCCCTTCGGACAAGCCGCCTGACACTCGTAATGGTTCGTGCAGTTCCCGAACCCGCACTCGGCCATCGCCTTGATCATGTTCGCGACCCGCTCGGGCGCCTCCACCTGCCCCTGGGGGAGGGCGGCGAACTGGGAAACCTTGGCGCCCGTGAACAGCATGGCCGCGCCGTTGGGGCACCCGGCGACGCACGCGCCGCAGCCGATGCACTCCGCCGCGTCCATCGAGTAGTCGGACTCCGCCTTGGACACGGGGAGGGCGTTCCCGTCGGGAACCCCGCCCGTGTGGCACGAGGTGTATCCGCCCGCCTGGATGATCTTGTCCAACGCCCCGCGGTCCACCACCAGGTCCCGGAGGATCGGGAAG
>JACRNP010000089.1 GCA_016234845.1 Deltaproteobacteria bacterium
AGGAACGTCATCATCGCAATCGGGCGGAACGAGGAAGGACACCTTCCTGCCCAAGGCTTCCGCGGCCGCATATCCGTAAAGCCTTTCCGCGCCCCTGTTCCAGCTCGTAACGGTCCCTTCCAGCGTCTTTCCGATGATCGCATCGTCGGAGGACTCGACGATGGATGCAAGGTGCGACCTGACCTCCTCCGCACGCTTGCGCTCGGTAATGTCGTTGATGCTGGTCAGGAAGTGGAGCGGCTTCCCCTTCTCGTCCCGCCGCAAGGATGTGGCCACCTCGGCCCACACGATGGATCCGTTATTATGAAGGTATCGCTTGACGAAGCGTACCGATTCCCGCTCGCCTGCTAAAAGAGGATCTATCGAGCGCTGAACCAGCTCGATGTCTTCGGAGGGAGTGATATCCTGCCATCTGCGGGAGACCAGCTCCTCCCGGGAGTACCCCAGCAGCTCGCAGAACGCGTCGTTGACGTACAGCTCGCCCGTAGGAAGGGTCAGCGACTTGCCGATGATGGAATGGTCGAAGACATACTTGAACTTCTCCTCGCTCCGGCGCAGCGATTCCTCGGCCCTTTTCGCATCTCTGCGGCCCCTCAGTCCCTCAATCCAGTGGTCCAGTACCGCCGTCGGGAATTCCCGCGTGAGGAAGGCTTCGGGGGGAATGCAGTGGGGGTTTTCGAAGGCTTCCGTCCCGACGACGGCGACCCGGTGCGTGGCGAGCACCCGAACGAGAAGCGCCGGGGAGAACAGTCTGCGGTCGTATTGGCAGAGGACCACGCACCGGCTGTCGGGGAGAAACGCATCGAGCTTCGATTCGTACTCGATGAGGCGATCCGTCTCCGTCCCGTGAAGGCCCCTCAAGGCCCACGACATCTCGCCGGTTACATGCAGCGCGTCGTATCCTTCGGCGACGGCTTGGTCGGCGAGCGTCCGTAGGAACGAAATCATCCGGTCGGGGACGAATACCCCTTCGCGCATGTAGACGTCTTCAGCCGACAAGACGGTCAACCGGCCAATTTCGACTAACGGATGCGGGTCGAGCCCTTCCTGCTTTACGTACCCGAGGACGGCCTCCGCGGTCCGGGTGTCGGCGATATAAACGACTTTCCCATTCCGTTCGAGACCTTGGCGCAGAAAAGACGTCAGTAGAGCCCTGTGTTGTTCGTCGGTCTCGAAAATACAGCAGAGGTGGTCGCCGCACGTGAGATCCGAGATGTCGGGAGGAGGGTTGGGGTCGACGCTATTCATAGGTGGCGACCTTTCTCCAGATCGTCCGTCGTCGTCGAAAGCATAACAAACAAATGCGTTATTCGTATAAAGAATTCGCGATACACCCAACACTCAGCCCCCTGGGTGGGGCGAGTACTGCGTGGGAACCGCAATGAAAAAGGCCCGCGCAGGGAAAACCCTGGCGGGCCTTGAAAAGTGCTGGCTCCCTGGGCAGGACTCGAACCTGCAACCTAGTGGTTAACAGCCACCCGCTCTGCCGGTTGAGCTACCAGGGATCGTGAGGCGGCAGACAGGAAAATATAATCCCGCCCCACCCAACCGTCAAGCGGTTTGGGCGGTCGGCTGCGTGGGGAGGTCACGCCGGAGCCACGCGTCGAACCCGCCGTGGATCACCCCGACCCGATCGAACCCGCGCTTCATGAGGATCCGCGCCAGACTGGCGCTGGTGGCCTCGCCCGGTCAGGTGCAGTAGAAGACGAGGTCCCGGTCCCGGGGGAGATGGTGGACTTGCCGGTGGAACGAGGCGGGACGAACGCGCACCGCGCCCGCGATCATCCGGTCGGATGCGTCGTAATCGTCGTCGCGCCGAAGGTCGAGAACGAGGAGCCCCTCTCCCGAGAGCATCCGGCGGTGGACCTCCTCCGGATCGAAGCGCGGCGCGGCGTACCGTTTCACCAGCCAGAACCGGTAGCCGATCCTCCACGCTACGGTGGCGCAAAGCCCGCCTGCGAGGATCCACCCCAACATCCCCTGGACTCCGCGGGCCGACGCCGCGATCTCCTCGCCGAAGAGGAACCCGAGCGCGACCCCGCTTCCGGCCCACATCAGGGCTCCGGCGAAGTCCAGGAGGAGAAAGGCGGGGAGCGGCATCGACGCGACCCCCGCCAGCGGCGGCACGATCGTGTTCACGCCGGGGAGGAATTTCGCGAACAGGATGGTGGCGCTCTTCCGCCGGTGGAACCCGTCCACCGCCCGTTCCAGGCACGCGTCCGGGTTGAACGAAATCCGGCACAGGCGATCGAGCACCCGCTTCCCGCGCCACCGGCCGACGAAGTACCAGATTCCGTCCGCGAGGAGCGCGCCGGCCACCCCGACCGCCACGATGAGAGGCGCGGCGGCGTGCCGCGTGGAGGCGTACGCCCCCGCGAGCATCAGGACCGGGAACGCCGGGATCGGAAGCCCGGCGTTTTCCAGGAAGGTGAAGAGGAATACCGCCGCGACGCCGTACCGGCCGACGAGAACCGCGAAGCTCTCCACGGCCTACCGTCCTTCCGCCTTCTCCCCCCGGAGCACGGAGCAGGTGGAGACGGCGCGGGCGACGAGCTTGCCGTCCTCCGTGGCGACGTCGCACTCCACCATTCCCACCGTCCGGCCGCGATGGACCACCATCGCGTTCGCGTACAGTTTCCCCTCGAAGACAGGGCGAAGATAATTGACCTTGATCTCCAGGGTCGTGAACGTCTCCCCGTCGTCCAGCGTGGAGGCGAACGCCATCCCCAT